>NZ_CP029206.1:1965000-2263191 GCF_003101015.1 Actinobacillus porcitonsillarum
ACGATATGAATATTATCCACGGTATTGTTTCTGCCATCAATCCTAAGAATGGACAATATTTATTAGAAATTGGACCGGGTTTAGGTGCATTAACGGAACCTGTTGCAGAACTTGTTGATAAGCTAACTGTTGTGGAATTAGACAGAGATTTAGCAGAGCGTTTAAGACACCACCCATTTTTAAATCATAAGCTTACGATCATTGAACAAGATGCGCTTCGTTTCAATTTCCGTGAGTATTTTGAAAGTTTAGATTTGAAAGAAGATGAAGGCGTACGTGTATTCGGTAACTTACCTTATAATATTTCAACACCATTAATGTTTCATCTCTTTAAATTCCATGATCTTATTCAAGATATGCACTTTATGTTGCAAAAAGAGGTGGTTAAACGTTTATGTGCCGCACCAAACAGCAAAGCCTATGGTCGCTTAACTATTATGGCACAATATTATTGTCAAGTTATGCCTGTATTGGAAGTGCCTCCAACTGCATTCAAACCAGCACCTAAAGTGGATTCAGCCGTTGTTAGACTTGTGCCACATAAACAAATACCACACCCGGTTAAAGACGTTTATTGGTTAAACAGAGTAACAACTCAAGCATTTAATCAGCGTAGAAAAACATTACGTAATGCATTATCTACATTATTTTCAGTGGAACAATTAGAAACTCTTGGTATTGATTTAAATGCTCGTGCAGAAAATTTAAGCATTGCTGATTATGCACGTTTAGCCAACTGGCTCTGCGATAATCCACCATTAGTGGACAAAGATATTGAGTTGGTTGATGAAGATATTTAAATTTAAATAGAATCATAATAAGGTAGGCTATTTGCTTACCTTATTTTTTATCTAAAACATCTCAACGTTTCCTTCATAAAAGGATAAAAAAACGCTCTACCGAAGTAGAGCGTTAATTTTTAATATTTATTCAAAAACTAGATTAGCCTTTGTAGTTGTGTACTAATGCAACTAAGTCTAATACTTTGTTTGAGTAACCAGTTTCGTTATCGTACCAAGATACTAATTTAACGAAAGTATCTGTTAATGCGATACCTGCTGCTGCATCAAATACAGAAGTTTCTGTTGCACCGTTGAAGTCAGTAGAAACTACTGCATCTTCTGTGTAACCTAAAACGCCTTTCATTTCATTTTCTGAAGCACGTTTGATTTCTGCACAGATTTCAGCGTAAGTTGCTGGTTTTTCTAAGTTTACTGTTAAGTCAACTACAGATACGTTTGCTGTAGGAACGCGGAACGCCATACCAGTTAATTTACCGTTTAATGCTGGTAATACTTTACCTACTGCTTTCGCTGCACCTGTTGATGAAGGAATGATGTTTTGTGAAGCACCACGACCACCACGCCAGTCTTTCGCTGAAGGACCATCTACTGTTTTTTGTGTTGCAGTAGTTGCGTGAACAGTTGTCATTAAACCTTCTTTAATACCGAATTTCTCGTGAATAACTTTTGCTAATGGTGCTAAGCAATTTGTTGTACAAGAAGCGTTAGAAACGATATCTTGACCTGCATATGCATCAAAGTTTACACCGTTTACGAACATAGGTGTGTTATCTTTAGATGGACCAGTTAAAACAACTTTTTTCGCACCAGCTGTGATGTGTTTACGTGCTGTTGCATCATCTAAGAATAAGCCAGTTGCTTCAACGGCAACATCAACACCGATTTCATCCCATTTTAAGTTTGCAGGATCACGTTCAGCAGTTACACGGATAGCTTTACCGTTTACTACTAATTGACCATCTTTAACTTCAACTGTACCATTGAAACGACCGTGTGTTGAATCGTATTTTAACATGTAAGCCATGTAATCAACATCGATTAAGTCGTTGATACCTACAACTTCGATATCATCACGTAATTGTGCTGCACGGAATACGATACGACCGATACGGCCAAAGCCGTTAATACCAATTTTAATTGCCATAGATTTTTTCACCTATATAAAAGTTAAACAAAATTGTTCTATCACTCAAAAGGAGTATCAAGATGTGCTAATTATAACACATACTGTTACCGTTTTGACAATAAAAAAGAACAGTTCTCAATATAACAGATAAATGTTCCATGATCTATGTCAAAACTTATAAAATTCTCCTTCGCTTCACGTAAAAAAATTGTAAAATACAACCGCTTATATCGTATAAATAGACGGCAAGGGGATGACATGATAAAAGATATTGATGAACTTACCGAAGAACAAGTAGAAATCTTGTTAAACAGCGGTACAGAACAGCCTTTTACGGGCAAATTTTTGAATGAAGATCGTGTAGGTACATACCGTTGTGCGAGATGCCATAATGCACTCTTTCGTTCAGATACTAAATTTGATGCGGGTTGCGGTTGGCCAAGTTTTTATGAAGCTGTTTCAGACAATGCGTTACGTTATCTTGATGATTATAGTCTAGGACGCCATCGTACAGAAATTCGTTGCGGTAATTGTGATTCACATATGGGGCATGTCTTTAATGATGGTCCTCCTCCAACAGGATTACGCTTCTGTTTAAATTCCATTGCACTTAACTTTAAATGGGATGAAACTGGCGAAGAAATTGATGGTTAATTTGTATTAGATAAAAAGCCTGAGACTTCATTTGGAGTGCCAGGCTTTTCTTTTTAATAAAATAACCAAACCGCCAATTTAAAGACCATAGGTGCAAATATCGAAGATAACACTCCACAAGCGACTAAAGCGATAGAGCTATAACTGCCTGTTTTTACACTATATTCCATACATCGCCCGGTTCCGAGTGCGTGAGAAACAGCCCCCATCGTTAAGCCAATCGCTCGTACATTTCTTACCCCAAGCCAATGTAAAACAGAAAAGCCAAACACTGAGCCTAATAATCCTGCAATCATTACGCCTACGGCTGTAACAGCAGAGCTTCCGCCAATTTGTCCTGCAATAGAAATGGCAATGGGTGTTGAAACCGATTTAGGAATAATCGTAGCTAGGATCTCTTGACTTGCACCGAACAAAACGGCAAAGAATACCCCTGTACTCATGGCAATTAAGGTGCCAAATAAAACGACCGCTGTGATAGGTTTCCATTTTTTTCTAATTTGCGGTAATTGCTCATAAAAAGGCAGAGCTAATGCAACCACTGAAACGCCTAATAAATTATTCAACGGGAAATTGCCACGATAATAATCAGAGTAAGGAATTTTCCCGATAACTAAAATCAAAATAACCAATAACAAGGCAATCAGAAAGGGATTCAAAATCGCTGAGTTTAATTTTTTGCTGATTTTTTGTCCGAGTAAAAATGCCAAAATCGTTAAAACCGAAAAAAGATAAATCATATTCCCCTCCATTATTTATAGCGATGGAAAATCCATTGTCCAAATAGCCCGATTAGCACGACAGAAAGCGATGTACTTAGTACATTAGAAAGTACAAATGACGCTAAATGCGCTTGTAAAACATCAAGATGTTCAATAATTTCGGCACAGATAGGGATAAAAAAGACGGTCATATATCGTGTGAGAGGTCTTGCACTAGGTGTTACCCATTCCACTTTGACAATACCGAGAACGAGACAGGAAAAGAGCAGTAACATTCCCCAAATACTATCGGAAATACCGATAGGTATTAAAATTGCCAATCCTTTTCCGAGATATAACATAGCAAAAAGCAAAGCGAGCGAAAGCAGGTTGCGGATTGCTTTAATAAGCATATAAGCCCCCTAATAAAAAATAAGCGGTATCATTCAACTTATTTTTTGCAAATAACAAGGTGCTTGCTATTTGCAAAAAACATCGCAAATTATACCGCTTTCAGAAGGTAAAAATTTGATTTGTCTTAATTTTTCTTTAAAAATTGAATGACTCTATCTAAATCCCTTGTTCGAGCCGAAGGGGGAAGACTTTTCAAAAAAGTAGCACCATATTGTCGTGTCACCAATCGGTTATCGCAAATAATGACGGCACCACGATCGGATATATCCCGAATTAAACGCCCTACACCTTGTTTTAAGGTTATAACCGCCTCTGGAATTTGTATGTCGTTAAAAGGATCGCCACCTTGTAAACGACAATCTTCCATTCTTGCTTTAAACAAAGGCTCGTCCGGTGAAGTAAAAGGTAATTTATCAATAATCACAAGCGATAAATCATCGCCTCGAACATCAATCCCTTCCCAAAAGCTTTGGGTTGCAACGAGTACCGAATGAGGCTCTTGGATAAATTTTTCCAATAATTTGCTTTTACTGGTTTCGCCTTGTAATAACACGTTAAGTGATGAATGTTCACGGAGAAAATCAGCCAGCCCTCGCATCATATAATAAGAGGTACAAAGTAAAAAACAACGCCCTTGATTAGCTTCAATCAGAGGCATTAACATTTGTCCGAGCGATGTTAAGGTATGAGACTTATTACTCTCAGGCAAATAGCGCGGAACGCATAATAACGATTGCGAGGCATAATCAAATGGGCTTTGCAACACCATTTGTTCTGCATTTTCAATGCCTAATCGTTGGCAAAAATGGTTAAAGTTCCCTCCCACTTCTAAGGTTGCAGACGTAAATACCCAGGCCGTTTTCTGCCCTTTCATCTGTTCGCCGAATTTATCCGCGACCGTTAAAGGCGTAATATGCAATCCGAAAGAGCGACCGTTAGCCTCAAACCAATAGCAGTAGCCTGTAATGGTAGTATCGCCAAATTTTTTTAATAACAATTTTATTTCAGCTAAGCGTTCAAAAATTTTATCCAATGTTTCTGAACGTCCTAATGATTTTTTGGCAATTTCACTTAAAAAATCTATATTTTCTGCAATTTTATTTAACCCATTTACGATTTTTTGATCTGCAAATAAGTCCCTTAAGTTGCCTCGAATTTGCCCCTCTCCCCCCATCAATAAGCGGAAATCTTGGATCACTTTTTGTAGATGATCTGCCGCCTTTCCTAATTGAGCGAGATCTTTAAGTTCTGAGCGATAAACAATGTTAGTATCTTTACAAAGGTCAAATAATTGTCGAGAGGTTAAAGATTGCCCAAAGTACTGGCTGGCAATATCGGGAAGTTGATGTGCCTCATCAAAAACTACTAGCTCTGCTTCAGGAATCAGCTCGCCAAACCCGGTTTCCTTTACCGCCATATCTGCACAAAATAAGTGATGATTAACCACAACTAAATCAGCATCCATCGCTTTTTTACGAGCTTGAACCACGTGGCAATCTTTATAATTCGGACAATCACTTCCCAAACAACTTTCTGTCGTGCTGACTAACTGCGGTAAAATTGGACTATCTTCTGCAATCGTTGTACATTCGCTTAAATCGCCCGTTTTTGTTGATTGATGCCATTTTCTCACTTTAGACAGATCGCTTAAAACCGATTTATCGCCAACCACGCCCATCGCAATGAGTTGATCTAATCGTTCTAAGCAGAGATAGTTTGCTCTTCCTTTTAATAAGGCAACTTTTCCCTTATATTTCAATGCTTTTTGAATGGTCGGTAAATCACGATTAAACAGCTGATCTTGCAGGTTTTTAGATCCTGTAGAAACAATCGTTTTTTTCCCGGATAATAAGGCAGGCACTAAATAAGCAAAGGTTTTTCCCGTTCCAGTGCCGGCTTCCACCACAACGGGCGTTGCAAATTTCACGGCATTTCCGACCGCTTGCGCCATTTCTAGTTGTGCCTTTCTTGGTTTAAAACCTTTGATGTTGCTACTTAACCAGCCATCATCACTGAAAGCGTGTATAATTTTTTCACTATATTTCATATTTCTTCACTAAAAACAAAGGCACAAGCATTGCTTGTGCCTTTCTCTGATATGGATAAGAGCGTTAATTATCCAACAATAATCCGTCATCGCTTAATTGCTGATGACGATTTTTTTGGAATAACGCAAGGAGATCAGACACATCCATTTTTTTACGTTGCTCACCCGACACATCAAAAGCGACCTGCCCTTGATGTAACATAACCGTACGATCGCCATAGTCTAACGCTTGTCGCATAGAATGAGTAACCATTAGCGTTGTTAATTTTTGTTCACGAACAATTTTATCCGTTAATTGCATCACAAAATCCGTGGTTTTCGGATCTAATGCCGCCGTATGTTCATCTAATAAAAGAATATTCGATGGCTGAAGCGATGCCATAAGTAAACTTACCGCTTGGCGTTGTCCACCGGATAACCGCCCCATTTGATCCGTTAAACGGTTTTCTAAACCTAAACCAAGTAAGGCTAATTTTTCTCGGAAAATTTCACGTTGCTGGCGTTTAATCGCAAAACCTAATCCACGTTTTTGCCCACGTTGGTATGCAAGTGCCATATTTTCTTCAATGGTTAAATCTTCGCAAGTTCCAGCCATTGGATCTTGAAAAACGCGAGCCACTGAATTAGCACGTTGCCAAACGCTATGCTGATTGACATTTTTACCCTGAATAAGGATTTCGCCTCGATCAACCATACAATCGCCACTAATCGCATTTAATAGCGTAGATTTACCGGCTCCGTTGCTACCAATCACAGAAACAAATTCGCCTTCAGCAACATTTAAAGAAAGCCCTCTTAATACAGGATTTTCAATTGCCGTGCCTTTATTAAAGGTAATGAATAAATTTTTCAGTTCGATCATCATTTCCCCCGAGAGGCTAACCAACGTTGCTTCATTTTTGGTAATACTAACACAAAAACGACTAAAAGTGCTGTAATTAAATTCAGATCTTGAGGTCCAAATCCAATGGTATTTAAGGTTTCATTGTTTAAAGCTAAAGCGATAAAGGCACGATATAAGATAGAACCGATAATTACCGCCGTCGTTAGCCAAACAATGCGTTTTGCAGAAAAAATAGCCTCCCCAATGATTACGGCAGCTAAGCCGATAACAATTGTCCCTACGCCGATAGAAATATCAACACCGCCATTGCTCTGTACATATAATGCACCGGCTAAAGCAATTAAGCCATTTGAGATCGCCATTCCGAGTATCGTCATTTTATTGATTGCAATCCCTTGAGCTTTTGCCATTCGAGGGTTAGTCCCTGTTGCCCGAACTGCTAAACCAATTTGGGTAGAAAAGAACAAATCAAATAAAATTTTAGCCACGATAACAACTAACGCTGCCATTGCTAAACGAACTAATGCCAGTTGAAAATCTGTTTCAATTGGCATGACATCATAAATGGTCGCTTCGCCTAATAAGGCTAAATTAGGCATTCCCATAATACGCAAATTGATGGAGTAAAGCGCAATCATCATCAAAATACTTGATAATAATTTTTCAATTTTAAATCCGATATAAAGTGTTGCCGTAATCACACCAGCAAATGCCCCAGCAAACATTCCAAATAAGGTTGCCAGCCAAGGATCGATTTGATTAAGAATACACACAACACAAACAGCCCCTCCTAATGGAAAAGAACCGTCTGCAGTTAAATCCGGAAAATCCAAAATTTTATATGAAATTAACACACCTAAAGCAACAAGGGCATAAATTAACCCAAGTTCTAATGCGCCTAATAAAGCAATGTTGCTAAAAATATCACTCATCATATTCGCTACAAAATCAGTAAAAATCTTGCACTATTATACTAGTACAAACCTCGCTGTGTAAATGCCTTTGCCGAAATTATATTGATCAAATCTGTGCTAACTGCTTGTATTTCATATAAAATACGTAGCTAATATCAAAATTTAACTGGAATAGTGATATGTTAAGCTCAGAAATTTTATTAACTATCAAACTAAATGAACACTTATTTGCCGATCCTCGTCGTATCGAATTATTACGCCAAATTCAAAAAATTGGCTCCATCAGTCAAGCAGCCAAATTAGCCGATGTCAGCTATAAAACTGCTTGGGATAATATTGATGCAATGAATAAATTAAGTCCCAAGCCATTACTTGAGAGAAATGTTGGCGGAAAACAAGGTGGCGGCACACGTTTAACTGCCTATGCCGAACGCTTACTTCAACTTTATGATCTCTTAAAACAGATCCAAGAAAGAGCTTTTACAATCCTTCATCAAGAAGAGGTCTCTTTAGACAACCTTTTGGTTGCCACCGCTTGTTCTTCGCTTAAAACGAGCGCTCGAAATCAATTTTTTGGCACGGTTTCTGCTATCCAAATTGATGGCATCTATGCAACTGTTTCAATCCAAGTTAAAGGTTTACCTCATCCGATTAACGCCCAAATTACACTTAAAAGTTACGAAAGGCTTGCCCTCTCTTTAGAAAAAGAAGTGATGGTTATGATCAAAGCGCCTTGGGTAAACTTAGAGTATTCATCTCATTCTGAAAATGTTTTTTCTGGGAAAATAACGCATCTGCAAAAGCAAGATGATGAAGTTGAAGTTTTAATAAATGTGAACGATATTGAATTTTGTGCCACAACCACAAAACCTGTGATGGCTAATATCGGAGAAACCATTTCATTTAGCATCGATCCTGAACAAATCATTTTAGCAACACTTTAAGATGGTCGCTTTACAAGCGGTCAAATTTCTCTCTTAATTTGCAAATCGCAAAAGAAATTTGACCGCTTGTTGAGATGGTTACACCAATTATTTTTTCAGCAAGATATCCTTCAAAAATCTCGCCGTATGTGAACCTTGATGTTTTGCAACCTCTTCCGGTGTACCCGTTGCAATAATCTGTCCACCGCCTGAACCACCTTCCGGGCCTAAATCCACAATCCAGTCTGCGGTTTTTATTACATCTAGGTTATGCTCAATCACTACAATGGTATTTCCTTGATCACGTAAACGATGTAACACGCCTAATAATTGCTTAATATCCGCAAAATGTAGCCCTGTTGTTGGTTCATCTAGGATATAGAGCGTTTTTCCTGTATCTCGTTTTGAAAGTTCGGTTGCTAATTTAACACGCTGAGCTTCCCCACCTGAAAGTGTCGTTGATGACTGCCCTAGTCGAATATAAGATAGCCCTACGTCCATCAAGGTTTGTAGTTTGCGAGCAATCGCCGGCACCGGGTCGAAAAATTCTCTGGCTTCTTCCACGGTCATATCTAATACTTGATGAATGGTTTTGCCTTTATAACGAATTTCAAGGGTTTCTCGATTGTAACGCTTACCTTTACATTGATCACAAGGCACATAAACATCAGGCAGGAAGTGCATTTCAACTTTGATTACCCCATCGCCTTGGCAAGCCTCGCAACGTCCGCCCCGTACGTTAAAGCTAAAACGACCAACATTGTAGCCTCTGGCTCGAGCTTCTTGTGTGCCGGCAAACAATTCTCGAATAGGGGTAAATAAACCTGTATAAGTTGCCGGATTTGAACGAGGCGTTCGTCCAATAGGACTTTGGTCAATATCAATGACTTTATCAAAATGAGCCAAACCTTCAATACTGTCATAAGGTGCTACATCTGTTCTTTCAGCTCGATTTAAAGCATTTTGCGCAAGTGGGAAAAGCGTATCATTGATCAAAGTTGATTTGCCTGAACCGGACACACCGGTAATACAAGTAAATAAGCCAACCGGAATATCTAGTTGCACATTTTTTAGGTTATTTCCTTTCGCTCCTTTTAACGTGAGGACTTTCTTCTCATCATAAGGAATGCGCTTCGCAGGCACTTCTATCTTCTGTTTACCAGATAAAAACTGCCCAGTAATAGAAGCTTCCACTTGCATAATTTCTTCCGCTGTGCCTTGAGCGATAATGTTCCCACCATGCACACCAGCACCCGGTCCAATATCAACAATATGATCTGCCGCTCGAATAGCATCTTCATCGTGTTCAACCACAATGACGGTATTTCCTAAATTGCGTAAATGTAATAAGGTATTCAAAAGTCGTTCATTATCACGTTGATGTAATCCGATTGAGGGCTCATCAAGCACATACATAACGCCAACTAAACCTGCGCCAATCTGGCTTGCCAAACGAATACGTTGCGCCTCGCCCCCTGACAAAGTTTCTGCTGAACGAGATAACGAAAGATAATTTAACCCGACATTCACTAAGAACTGCAAACGCTCACGGATCTCTTTTAAGATTTTTTCTGCAATTTTGGCTTTTTGCCCATTTAGCGTTAATTCTTCAAAGAAAGTTAATGCTTCCCCAATTGATTTTTCCGATACCATCGGTAAATTGGTTTTATCTAAAAATACATAACGAGCTTCTTTTCTCAAACGAGAACCGCCGCAATCCAAACAAGGACGGTTATTGATATATTTTGCCAGCTCTTCTCGAACGGCATTCGACTCCGTTTCTTTATAACGGCGAGCCATATTATTCAGTACGCCTTCAAAAGCGTGCTTACGCTTAACTTTATCGCCTCGATCATTCACATAAACAAATTCAATTTCGTCTTTTGAGCCGTTTAAAATAATTTCTTGGTGTTTTTTAGAAAGCTGATTAAATGGTTTTTCAATATCAAAACCGTAATGTTCTGCCACGGCTTTTAATAAACCAAAATAGTAAAAGCTACGGCGATCCCAGCCCTTAATCGCACCGCTTGCAAGTGAAACATCAGCATTTTGAACCACTTTTTGCGGATCAAAATACTGTTCAACGCCCAATCCATCGCAGGTTGGACAAGCACCAGCCGGGTTATTAAATGAGAATAAGCGTGGTTCTAATTCGTGTAATGAATAACCACAATGCGAGCAAGCAAAACTGGAAGAAAAGACCAATTCTTCTGCATTAGGATCGTCCATATCCGCAACAATTGCCGTTGAACCGGAAAGATCTAATGCCGTTTCAAAGGATTCCGCTAAGCGTGTTGCAATATCACTTCGTACTTTAAAGCGATCAACCACGACTTCAATGGTATGTTTTTTTTGTAATTCTAATTTAGGCGGATCGGACAAATCACAAATTTCACCATCTATTCGAGCTCGAATATAGCCATTAGCGGTCAAATTTTCTAATAATTTTACATGTTCCCCTTTTCGATCTTTCACGACAGGCGCAAGCAACATTAAACGCTTACCTTCCGGCTCTTCAAGCACACGATCAACCATCTGTGAAATCGTTTGTGCCGCTAACGGTATATCGTGATCAGGACAACGAGGATCGCCCACACGCGCAAACAGCAGACGTAAATAATCGTGAATTTCTGTTACTGTACCAACCGTAGAACGAGGGTTATGTGAGGTTGATTTTTGTTCAATAGAAATCGCCGGCGATAGCCCTTCAATATGATCAACATCAGGTTTTTCCATTAACGATAAAAATTGACGAGCATAGGCAGATAAACTTTCAACATAGCGGCGTTGCCCTTCTGCATAAAGGGTATCAAAGGCTAAAGATGATTTACCTGAGCCAGACAAGCCCGTAATCACAATAAATTTATCTCTCGGTAATGTTAGGTTTATATTTTTTAGGTTGTGGGTTCTTGCTCCACGAATATCGATTTGTTTCATGCTCCCTCACATAAAATGGGAAATAATGCTTATTATGCCATAAAAACAAAAACTGTACAAAATATCAGTTTATCCTAGCATTTTTTATTTAAAGCGGTTAGAATACGCCAAAATTTTACAAATTCATTCAGCTTAAAGAGGTTTTATATGGCGGGTATAAATAAAGTTATTATTGTTGGTAATTTAGGAAACGATCCGGAAATGCGTACAATGCCAAACGGTGAAGCCGTGGCAAATATCAGTGTCGCAACAAGCGAAAGCTGGACGGACAAAAATACAGGCGAACGCCGTGAAATCACAGAATGGCATCGTATTGTATTCTATCGCCGCCAAGCTGAAGTTGCAGGTCAGTACTTACGCAAAGGTTCACAGGTTTACGTTGAAGGACGTTTACGCACACGTAAATGGCAAGACCAAAACGGTCAAGATCGCTATACCACAGAAATTCAAGGCGATGTGCTACAAATGTTAGGCGGTCGTAATCAAGGTGGCGATTTCAGCGGCGGACAATCTTGGGGCGGTAATGCGCAAACACAACCGGCAGGCAACAATTATAATCAAGGTAATAGTGGCTATGGTTACGATCAAACTTCAGCTCCTCGTCCACAACAGACAAAACCAGCTGCACCGGCAGAACCGGTTATGAACAACTTTGATGATGATATTCCGTTCTGAGTTGTCATCAATAAGATATAAAAAACCCAGCCTTGTGCTGGGTTTTCATTTTTAGTTATTTAATCACACCACAAGCCATTCTTGCGCCGCCACCGCCTAATGGTGCTGGATGATCAGAGTGATTATCTCCACCAGCATGAATCATTAAAGCTTTACCTTTAATTTCATTTAGTGATTTTAAGCGAGGTGCTAATACTGGGTTGGTTGAATTCCCATCATGATCAACATATAACGCTGGCAAGTCACCTAAATGAGCCTCATCAGACCATGGAGCACCATGCCCTGTTGCTTTATTTGGATTCCAATGCCCTCCAGCAGCAAGGCCTGCTGTTAATTTCCCATCTTTTTCTTTAGGTTCACAACTTGGGTTTTCATGAATATGAAAACCATGTAAGCCTGCTGTTAAGCCTTTAAGCGAAGGAGTAAAAACTAAACCATATTTCGATTCTGTAATCGACACAGTTCCGGCTGCCGTATTCCCTTTTATCGGATCTAATAATTCAACATTTACCGTTAATGATTCTGCAACTTTTTCTTGAGCAGATAAAGGCAACACCGCAAATGCTAAACTTAATGTAATCAATGTTTTTTTCATAGATGTATCCTTATTTTATCTTGCCAAAATGGCTTATTGATTATGCAATGAAAAAAGTGATTCGCCAAGATATTAGTATAATTATTACATAAATTTTGCACTACAATTTTTATCCTTTCTTTATTTGCTAACCTCTATGTAACAACTGTTTTTTCTGAGTTACTCTATTTCACTGACAACAACAGGCTCAAAATCGCTCTTCTTACTGATATTCACATCTTTAAAATTAATCGGAAAATGGCAAGCAAACTCACGCTGTTTATATTTTTTTAGACTTGGTTTTTGTACACATTTTTTTTGGGCAAAAGGGCAACGAGGTCCAAGACGGCAACCTATTGGCATCTCTTGCAACATAGGCACAGATCCTTTTAACGTATTTAAACGACTTTTTACCACAAAAGGCTGTGAAAAATCAGGCATGCTGTGGATTAAAGCTGATGTATAAGGATGAAATGGTCGTTCTAAAACATCTTCTTTATTCCCCATTTCAACGGTTTGTCCACAATATAAAATATTAAATGAGTCAACCCAACTACTCATATTTTTCATATCACTACTGACGAGTAAAATTGAAGTCCCCAAGTTTTTATTCATACTTGATAATAAGCGATAGATTTGTAGTTGTGTTGTCGCTTCCATCGTATTTGTTGGCTCATCCGCCACAAGTAGTCTTGGTTGATTTGCAATTGCCATTGCGATCATCACTTTCTGAGCTTCACCTTCTGTGACATCACTAGGGTAACTTTGCATAATATCTTTATGATCACGGATACCTACTCGGTGCAATAATTCAATAGCTTTTTTCTTTTTCCAACCAAACCACTGCCACCATTTTCCTTTAAATCGAATGCTCTGAATAAGCTGTTTACCAATACTTTTACTTGGATCTAAACTCATCAAAGCATCTTGGAATACCATCGAGATTTGTTCGCCAATTAATTTTCTTCGTTGATGTGGGGAAAGTTTTAGTAGCTCAATATCATTAAAACGAAATCTATCCGCTCGGATAATCCAATCATCTTTAACGACACCACAAATCACTTTCGCAATTAAGCTTTTTCCCGAGCCGGATTCACCCACTAATCCGCAAATTTCGCCATCATCTAAGGTAAGATTGATATTATCAACCATCTTGACTCGACCATGAGGTGTATCAATTTCAATGCTAAGATGTCGGATATCTAAAAGTGCCATATCAATATAACTCCATCTTATAAGGAAACATTACGATATTTCGTAAGAACCCGAATAATGTTGTTGCTTAATAACGTAATAATTAAAATACTTAAGGTAATCGCTAATCCAGGGAGAATAATCGTCCACGGTGCAATATAAATCAGTTCCGCGGAATCTCTAATCATCGCCCCCCATTCAGGCGTACCACTTGCTGCACCTAATGCAATAAAACTTAGCGCACTAATATCCAAAATTGTAAACGCAAAATACATAGATAACTCCTTGGTCGCCACATTCATGACATTTGGTAAAATAACCTCTTTGACCAAGGTTTTATGATTGGCACCATCTAAACGTAAAGTTACCACATACTCTCGCTTAAGCTCTGCTTGAGTGACCTGATAAATTCGATGGATAAAATGAGGAAGTAACGCCAAGAAAATCGCAAACATTGCATTAATTAAACTAGGTTCCATCAATGTTGCAATAATAATCGTGATCAATAGAGCCGGAATGAACAAAAACGTATCAAATAAATGGCTTAAAAAAGAAATTGATTTTCCTTCATTTAATCCAGCCCAAATACCAATAATACCCCCTACTGTTGCAATGAGAAAACAAACCACGAGTGAAGATCCAACTGTATAATAGAACCCTGCAAGAATACGGCTAAAAATATCTCTTCCGAGATCGTCTGTTCCCATAAAATGATTAATCTGTCCTTTAGCATCCCAAGAAGGCGGCATTAGTTCTTTTCCAACAAACTGTTGGTCGGCATGATAAGGTGCAATTAAATGACCAATTAATACTAAGATCAGTAAGGCAATAAAAAGATAAAGACTAATCAATGCCGCTTTATCGTTCCTAAAACTTGACCAAAAGCGACTTATTTGATTGATTTCTCTAAATTGTTCCGGTTCTCGATTATTTTGCATACCAATCCTTTTTCTGTGAAGGGTCTAAAAGGGTTTTGATTAAACTCGTTAAAAGGTCCACAAATAAAACAAAAGAGCCGATGACCACAACGCCGGCTGAGATCGCATTATAATTTTGAATAGCTAATGCATTTACTAGCCAGCGTCCAATGCCTCCCCAGCTGAAAATATTTTCAATTAACATACCAAAAGCAAAAATAACCGTAAAATGTCGAGCGATAGTCGGAATTAATGCCGGCACAGTATTTCCTAAAACATGTGTTCGCCAAATATGAAAAGCAGAAAGTCCACGGGTTTGAGCGACTTTAATATAATTCTGCTTCAAAACATATTCTGCCCTTTCCTGCGTAAAACGCATGACTTCTAGGGTAGAAGGAATACCTAAGACTAAGGTTGGCAAAACCAAATGGTGTAATGCACTCTGTATCATTTTAAGTTTATATGGTGAATCCGTAGAAAAAATATCTAAAATCCGAAACCCTGTAAGCGGTTGAATTTCATAAATAGGATGCAATTCCCCCACGGAAGCAATTCCCCAGTGGTTTATTGAAGCATAATAGAGCAATAATAATGCTAACCAAAATACAGGAACGGCTAAACTTAGCGAACCTGCAACGGTTAAAAGTTTTCCGATGGTTGTTTTACGAATATAGGCAACAAAGAATCCTAACGGAATCCCCAGCAAGAGGGAAAGCAACAATGCCGATAAACACAATGTAATTGTCGCCGGAAATACGCTTAATACTTGAGCTGTAAGCGGTTCACCATTGCTATAACTGATCCCTAAATCAGCATGCAACAGTCCTTCAACATATTTAAAATAGCCTAATATAATTGAGTCATTACCTAAAGAATTCAGTGGATCTCGTAAAAGAATACTGTAACTGATTAAAGAAAGGATGCTCAATGTAATTAGCGTTAAGAAACATTTACGACATAAAGCTAATAACATAATGAAATTAATTTTGTTTATTTATTTTTAACCGAAGATCAGCCAAACGAACTTGTCCATAAGGGCTTACTTCAACATTATCCACGCGATCATTAACCAATAACAACCGCTTTGTATTAACAATCGGGATAATTGGTACTTCAGAAGCAATTTTACTTTGCATGAGCTGATACATTGTATCTCTAACCTTCACATTTTTGCTTAATTTTGCAATGTTTAGCCAGAAATCAAATATAGGACGACACCAATTCGCCAAGTTAGTCATATCATATTGTGATGCACAAGAAAGAATTGGTGCGAGAAAGCCATTTGGATCAGAATTATTCGCTAACCACCCTGTTAAAATTAAATCATAATCTGCATTACCGATATCATTTTGTTGAATCACATAAGTCCGACTAACTGCTTTTAATTGAACCTCAATACCTTGCTGTGCTAACGCACTTTTTATCATTTCAGCCATTTTCATCGGATGCAAATTAAATACTCTTTTCTCATCAACAACCCAGAAAACGAGAGGCTTTTGCACTCTTTGAGGTTTAAATGAAACATCAAAATTGCCTTTAGAGTAAGCCTGTTGCCACAATGTTTTAGGCAAAATCTGTTCTGCAGCACTCGCACTCCCGAAAAAGAGTTTATCTGCAATACGTTTACGATCAATCGCCTTTGAAATTTGCTGGCGTAATGCGAGATCTTGCACCGCTGGGCGCTGCATATTAAATGCAATAAATGCCAAATTAGCACCATCATTCTCAACAATTTGTGAAGGTTTTACTTGTGTAAGTTGGCTAGGTTCTGGAAATGCCACGATATCACATTCTTTATTCAAAAATTTAGCCATTCTCCCTGTCCCATCGGAAGAAAAATCCACAACGATATTCCCCACCTTAGCCTTTTTTCCCCAATAATGAGGATTAGGCTGCAACCGAATATAATCATTTTGCGTATAGCTCACTAGTTGATATACCCCCGTTCCTACGGGTAACGTATCAAGCTGAGATAAGTTTTCGTCTGCATTTAATTGCAAAGCATATTCTTTCGATAAAATAACTGCATATTGGCTTGCTAAGTGTGAAAGTAATGCATGATCAGGCTCTGCCAATTCAATTTTAACAGTCATATTGTTTACTGCCGAAACACGCGCAATTTTTTTCTTTAATGCAATACTTTCAAAATAAGGAAAATGAACTAAATTCGCTTTATTTCTGTACGCTCTTTCTTGAGTTTGATGGAAAGCGCTTCCGTCATCGCTCACTCGGTTTAACGCGGGCAAATCACCGACAAGCCCCATCATCCGATTTAAAGAGAAAATCACATCTTCGGCATTTAATTTTCGAGTCGGAGTGAACCATTTTGTAGAATGAAATGCGACATTTTTACGAAGATATAAGGTAATTACCTTCCCATCATCGCTAATACTATATCTTTCCGCTAAAGCCGGTTTTAACTTATTTGAAGATGGCTCTAGCTCAAATAATTTATCGTAAATTTGGTCTGTTACCACATTCATATTTGCCCCCATATCTGCTGTTTGCGGATTGAAAGAAAAGCCAAACCCATTCGTACAATAAATAAGGCTTTGGTTATATAACTCACTTGGAATACGGGGGGCAGCAAAAATTTTAATGCTCAAACAAATACATGTAAAAAAAGCGAAAAATTTAACCGCTTGTCGATGAAAACTATACATTCTTTTCTTACTCTATTCTGGTTTACCAATCCCATAAACACGTAATTTATTGGCTACTGCTGTATGAGAAATCCCTAGCCTTTGTGCCAATTTACGTGTACTTGGATATTCTGCATAAAACTTACGTAACAATGCGGCTTCATATTCAGCCATAAGTTCATCTAATGTCCCCGTTTCAGGTAACGAAACAACCGAAGAGCCCGAAGATTGACTTGGTAAATTGAGATCTTTAGGCGAAAGGCGGTAACTATGCGATAAAGTACAAGCTCGATAAATCGTATTATAAAGTTCACGTAAATTGCCAGCCCAATGATAATGACGCAACGCATCTAAAAAGTCTTGATCATATTCAAGTTTACTAATCCCTAATTGTTTACAACTTTCTTCGATAAAATGTTCCGCTAACAAAGGCAGATCAACCAATCTTTCTCGTAAAGGTGGTAATGTTAATGTCAAAACATTTAAGCGATAATAAAGATCTTCTCTTACACGACCTTCTGCCACAAGCTGTTCTAACGGTTTTTGACTTGTACAAATCACACGAACATTCACTGAAATTTCTTGATCTGCGCCCACACGGCGAAAAGAACCATCATTCATAAAGCGTAATAACTTTGCTTGCATTTCAAGTGATAGTTCCGCAATGCCATCAAGTAAAACCGTACCGCCATTGGCATATTCAAAGAAGCCTATACTTTCTTTACCGCCACCATGATGACCAAACATCTCTGTTTCCGCCTCATCTTCTGGCAACCCTGCACAATTTACTGCAATAAATTTTTGATCACGACGTTGGCTAAATTGATGACAAGCCTTTGCCATTAAATCTTTCCCGGTTCCTGTTTCACCTTGAATTAATAAAGGGGCATTTAAAGGCGCAAATTTTTTTGCCTGCTCAATGACCGCTAACATTTCCGGCGATTGCGTTAAAACTTGATCAAATGGCTGATTAAAAATTGATTGCTGCGTACTCATATCAAAATGTCCATAATATAGTCATGCCTAAATCATACTCTTAAAACATCTAGTTGGAAAGTTTTGTTTACAGATTTACATAAACATTTCCTGATAAATTTCTATTTACAATAAGCTTTTGATCTTCTAGACTTTATCCGCTTTAACAAGCGGTCATTTTCTCTGACTTTTTTACAAAAATTTTAAGGAATATGCTATGTACTTAGATCAAATCAAAGCAGAATTACAAGAAGCAGCTGATGTATTAGACAAATTTATGCACGATGAAAAAAATATTCAGCTGATTCAAGATGCAGCTTTACTTATTGCGAATAGCTTTAAACAAGGTGGTAAAGTGCTTTCTTGTGGTAACGGCGGCTCTCACTGCGATGCGATGCATTTTGCTGAAGAATTAACAGGTCGTTATCGTGAAAACCGTCCTGGCTACCCAGCTATTGCGATTTCAGACGTAAGCCACTTAAGCTGTGTAAGTAACGATTTTGGCTATGAGTATGTTTTCTCTCGCTATATTGAAGCCGTTGGTCAAAAAGGCGATGTACTCTTTGGTTTATCTACCTCTGGTAACTCTAAAAATGTACTAAATGCCATTAAAGCAGCAAAAGAAAAAGGTATGAAAGTTATCACCATGACTGGGAAAGATGGTGGTCAAATGGCTGGATTAGCGGATGTTGAAATTCGCGTGCCTCATTTCCGCTATGCCGATCGCACTCAAGAAATTCACATTAAAGTGATTCATATTTTAATGATGCTCATTGAATTTGAAATGGCAAAAGTAGCATAATGCAAAAACCTCTCCAAATGGAGAGGTTTCAGACCGCTGACAAACCCACCTTTACAGGCTTTCCGTCAAAGGTGGGTTTATTTTTTGCTGTTTTCTCTCTTTCTTTTGTATTTCACTTCGGATAGCCATTCAAGCGGTCAGTTTTGTGGATTTTTTTACCATTACCGCATATTGATAAAGACTGAGCCATAAAAAGCGTAAAAAAAACCATAACACAAGGGCTATCTTCTTGATATTTTGTGCCATTGCCGCAAGGAAGCATTGCATCTGTACTTTCGACAACCCTCTGTAATGGGCGTAGCGGTGTCCGTGGTGTTGTTTGGCGTCCGCAAAGCTACGCTCTACGGTTTCGGCTCGACGTTTGTAGAGTTTTTTCCCTTGCTCCGACAGTCTCACCGCATTGGCGTTGTCCATCGCAACTTGATAGATATGTCGGGTTATCAGCCTTTCGGCTTTTTGATTTTGGGTGCACTGCGAACGAAGAGGGCAAGTCTGACAATAAGCAGGGTTGGATTTGTAGGTATGGTAGCCTTCTCTTGTAGTGGTGCTGTAAATGAGCGGTTGCCCCATTGGGCAGGTGTAACAGTCCTTGTCCGCATCGTATTTAAAGTCTCGTTTTCTCAGGCTGTTTTTCCCTTTGGTCGGACGGCGATAACCAAACACGCCAATAATCTCTCGGCGAGCCAAACTTTCTGCAATAGGGGCAGTAAAATAGCCGGCATCCAACCCAACGGCTTGGGGGTTGAACTGAAAACGTTGCGTGGTGGCATCAAGGCGGGCGATATAGGGCGGACTGTCATTGACATTCCCTGCCGTGGCAAAGGTATCTAAAATAATCCCGCACTTACCATCGACCGTGCGGTGGTCAAGGTAGAAGAACCCTTTCGGTTTGTTATCTCGGTGCATATAACCACTTTCAGGGTCGGTATGACTGACCTTGGTGTCTTTGAGTTCTGCCGCTTTCTCACTCGCCTTTAACGGCTTTTTTCCTTTTTCTTCTCGCACTTTCGCGACATCTTGGTTGAGCATATCAATGTACCGACTCACACGCACTTCACGCTTTTCATTGTGCTTTTTGTTCTTGTTGGCACCGGCTTTTAAATGGATGCTGTCGGTAAACAGATATTTGCCACCCACCAAGCCTTTTTCCATCGATTGCCACACGATACAGGTAAAAATACGCTCAAATACATCCCTACCATTAAAACGACGAATGCGATTTTGGCTTAATATGCTGGCATCAATCACTTTTTCCGCTAAGTACATCCCTAAAAACCAACGATAAGCCACATTGACCTCAATCTCTTTCACCAATTGGTGTTCGCTTTTAATGCCAAAGAGATAGCCCAACAGCATAATTTTAAACAAACGCACAGGGTCAACGGCAGGACGACCGTTATCTTGGCAATAAAGATGGGCAACCTCATCACGGATAAATTCAAAATCAATGGCTTTGGCGACCTTGCGAACAAGATGGTCTTTGGAAACCAGTTGCTCAAGACTTATCATCTCGAGTTCATATTGAGGAGAATGGGGATTTTTAAGCATAGGCATTTCCTTTTTTCGATATGCCTATTAGATCAAACCTCTAGAGAGATGTCTAGAGGTTTGTCAGCGGTCTGAGAATCCCCATATAGGGGATTCTTTATGGTTATTATAGGGAAAATACATGTTATTGTTGGTTGTTATTTGGGGCAAATACGATTTGCCCCACAGCTAGAATTATCTTCTTTAGTTTATTCAAATAAGCTAAAGAGTGGTGATACACAAAGTAGGATGCCGAAAAATGCAACATACCAAGCTCTGAAACCTTTTAAATCACTAAGGTTTGATACTTTATAAATGAGGTAAACAGGAATTAGACAAGCAATAATTCCGTAGGTTGGTCCTGCAAGCTGTAATAAATATAGCACTGAGAATTTTGTTGAAACCCAAATCCATAATGCAAGAATGATACAAATAGTGACAGCGTAATGTAGAATGGTTTTATTGATTTTATTCTCAGGAATTACACGGCTAAGTAGGTTGGTAACAATACCTTTAACAGATTCTTGCACACCTAAATAAATACCTAAAAATGCAGTGATGATGGAGAATACATTTAAAACACTAGACATGATTTTAATAGCATTGCCCGACATTACTTGTGCTGCAATGGCTAAGGCTGAGATGTTTTGTTCAAATGCTTGTACTGCTTGTTCATGGCTAATAGAAAATGTAAATGAGAAGGCAAAAAATAGAACTACAATTGCCAAAATGATATAGGTGATTCTATTGACTCGAACTGCTCGGTATGCAGCAATTTCTTTATCAGTTTCCACTTTACGATAGGCAATATTCATTGGGTTTAATATTTGTACGAAGAGAATAGAATAGAGTGTGAAAGGTAAAGTTAATAATACATCTCGTAAAAATGGGAGGAATTCAGGAAATGCCGTAATGTTGTCAAAATTCCAATGAGGGATCATTAAAAGTCCAAGAGCCAAAATGATACTGAATTTTACGATAATCATGGGACCTGATACTTTAAATAGTAGCCTTTCCCCTTGTGCAGCAATAGAGACCAATATGCTGAATACTAACAAACTATACCAAGGTGAGTCGGATAGTAATTCTTCTGTTATTCCAAATGTTTTAATGTAGGATGCACTATCAAAAATTACGGCTAATGAATAGGATAGGAAAATCATAATTAATGATAGGAAATAAACCGCACCTAATGCGACGCCCCAGTTTTTGCCTAAATATTGTGAGATGATGTTGGTGTAATCCTCACATTCTTCAGTTCGTGAAAGTGTTTTTAAGTAAAGATCTTGCAAAAAATAAATTGCAGGATATGAAAGTGCAATTGCAACAATGAAAACCCATATTCCTTTTAGTCCTATTTGTACCGGCATAAAAACAATGCCTGCACCAATTGCCATTCCTATACATAAAACTACCCAACCGACATCGTACATGGTAAAAGGAATTTTTTGGAGTTTAGAGTTATTGATTGAAATGTTCTCGTTACGCATAAGCTGCTCCTATTTTTAATAAAATACAATGTCTTTTATTTGTTATTGACTGCTTCACAAATACGTTTCATGCCTTCTTCCACAATACTTCTTGGGCAAGCAAGGTTTAATCGAATAAATCCATCTGAGTTTCTAACAAACATATTTCCGCCTTCTAGTAATACACCGGCTTGATGAGCAAAGAACATAGATAGATCTTCTTCAGGGTTAAAATAAGCACTTAAATCAATCCAACCCAGATAGGTTGCTTCAGAAATTTGATATTTTGCTTTGGGTAAATGTTGTTTCAAATACTCTCCAACAAATTCAAAATTTTTGTCAAGGTAGGCTTGTAATGCAATGAGCCAATTTTCCCCTTCTTCATAAGCAGCTTGTGCCGCCGCAATACTTAATGGATTATCAAAATTATAATGTCTATTTAACCAAATCTGTTTTAGTGTTTCGCTACGAATAATGATGTTTGAAATCATTAAACCCGCCATATTAAATGTCTTACTTGGCGCCATTGCGGTAATTAAACGTTCATAATCAGGCATAATTTTGCCTAAAGGAATATGTTTACGTCCTGTTCTAAGTAAGTCACAATGAATTTCGTCTGAAATTACCCAGAGATTATATTTTTGAATAATTTCAGCTAATTTGTTTAATTCCTCTTGTGTCCAAATACGTCCACTTGGATTATGAGGATTACATAAAATTAATAGTGTAGTTTTAGGATCAGAGGCTTTTTGTTCTAAATCATCAAAATTTATACGATAAAAACCTTCTTCATTAATCAAATCGGAATATACAGCTTGTTTTGCAGAATGGTCAGCTGCGTATTGGAAGTAAGCATAAGAAGGTGTTAGAAATAGCACTTTTTCATCGTCTTTACAGATGTAATCAACTAGCTCAAAGAGTGCCGGAATAATGCCATTTGACATCACTAAGTCTTTTTTACTAAAACTCCAGTCGTATCGACGCTTACACCAGTTGACGAAAGCCTGATAATAGCTGTCCTCATATACTCTTGTATAACCTAAAATACGTTTATCCAGTCGCTTTTTAATTCCATTGATAATGACATCCGGTGTAGCAAATTCCATATCAGCTACCCACATTCGGATAAATTCCTCATCTTTATAAGGGAAGATCATTGAGTCATCTGCTTTGAATATATAAGAGCGAAATCCATCGGTATTTAAGGCATTCGTATGACAGCGATCGATAATTTCATCAAAATTATACATAGTTATTCCTCCAGTGATTTTTGATAATAATCGATTCTATTTTAGAAACAGAATATGAGCTGTCAAATTGAATAAATTTTCTTTTAAAGAAAAAATAGAAGTAAAAATTTTATTTTAAAGAAATAAATTGCTTGAAATTTGGTCTTTTGACAGGATAAACTTAAAAAAATATAGCTAACTAAGTTATTTTTATCTTTATAGGAAAAATGATGAATATTAATCAAGAAGTAGGACAGCTTATTCGACTTGCTAGGAAAAAGCGAGGATTGACGCTCAATGATTTTTCTAAACTGATTTATAAAAATCCCTCCACTATTTCTAAATATGAAAAGGGAGAAATTATTATTGATATTCCGACGATATACGCTATTTCTAAAGCACTGGATGTTGAAATTGATCAACTTTTGGTACGTCCTCACAAGGAACTTCGTTTCAATTTAGCCACACAGGTTCCCGCTTTCTTTTTAGGTTTATCACAATTTTACGCGTACTTTTATGATGGTCGTAATAACTCTATCGTGCCTTGTGTGATTGATTTAATTAGCCAGCAAGCTGTGAATCAGTTTAAAGTTATGATGTATATGAATTATAAGGATTTTTATCAGTACAAAAAATGTGAAAATATTTATTCCGGATATATGGAGCATTTTGATGCGGTAACAAATATTGCCTTATCTAACCAGCATATGCCAATGGAAAAGGCAAGTATTCAAATCTTAGCTTCTCAACTTGATGCCGATAGGAAATGGGGATTATGGAATGGTTTTTCTACACGTCCAATGATGCCTGTTGCAACCAAAATGCTTTTTTCACAAAGTAGGCTGGTACAAGACGAGGAGTTGATTACACAACTAAAAATTTCAAAAGAAGACATTAAACTATGTCGTTTGTACAATATGTTTATTGTGATTTAACCTATATATTTTTCTATATGAGCAGAATGAAGGATTGTACAATTCTTTGTTTTTTGTATGTTTTACAAAAGTTACCGCACTTTTATCTCTATATTTTTTTATCTCTATACTTTTTCTCGCCTATGCCCAATATTATGGTTCAACAGATATCTGTGAAGATAAGTGCTCAACGGCATTAATTTTATCCACAATAAACTGACCCTCTTGTCCTTGTTCTTGGTTGTAATGCACTACATTAATGGCGGTGTTTAAAATGGATTTTCATTGTGCTTTTTGTTCTTGTTGGCACTGGCTTTTAAATGGGTACTGTCGGTAAACAGATATTTGCCACCCACCAAGCCTTTTTCCATCGATTGCCACACGATACAGGTAAAAATACGCTCAAATACATCCCTACCATTAAAACGACGAATGCGATTTTGGCTTAATATGCTGGCATCAATCACTTTTTCCGTTAAGTACATCCCTAAAAACCAACGATAAGCCACATTGACCTCAATCTCTTTCACCAATTGGTGTTCGCTTTTAATGCCAAAGAGATAGCCCAACAGCATAATTTTAAACAAACGCACAGGGTCAACGGCAGGACGACCGTTATCTTGGCAATAAAGATGGGCAACCTCATCACGGATAAATTCAAAATCAATGGCTTTGGCGACCTTGCGAACAAGATGGTCTTTGGAAACCAGTTGCTCAAGACTTATCATCTCGAGTTCATATTGAGGAGAATGGGGATTTTTAAGCATAGGCATTTCCTTTTTTCGATATGCCTATTAGATCAAACCTCTAGAGAGATGTCTAGAGGTTTGTCAGCGGTCTGAACCTCTCCAAATGGAGAGGTTTTGTCTATTATACTTTTTTAGTTCAAATCTTTTTTCTCTACGCTAATGTAAGGAATCCGTAAAACACGGTTTTTTAATTTCCATGCAGTTCCAGCATCAGCTGGTTTGCCATTAGCTAAATTCTCAGCAAAAGCCATAATCGCTTGACTTTGTGCCATCCAATCATTTCTTACCGTTCCGGCAAGTTTTCCTTGTTGAATTAAGGTAAGCGCTTCAGGTGTTGCATCTACACCATAAATAGGTAATGTTTTACCTTGTTCAAGCGTTGCTTCAACCGCTCCAATTGCCATTGCATCGTTATTCGCAATAATGACTTCAATACGGTTGTGATCTGTTTTAAGCCATGCAGCTACTTTTTCTTTCGCAATATGTTTTCGCCAATATGCTGGCTCTAATGCTAATTGTTCTGCGGTAACCCCTAACTTTTTAAATTCATTCATTACCGCTTTTGTCCGAATTTCAGCATCGGGATGAAAATCTTCCCCTTTTAGCAAAGCATATTGAATTTTGCCATCGTGATTTAAATCATAATGTGGGTTCTCTTTCCATTGTTTTGCGATCATTTGAGCCTGCAATCTTCCTGCTTCTTCCGGTAAAGCCCCCACATAATAGGCTTTATTATAGCTGGCTATTGCTTTTTCCCCTGGATCTCGATTAAAGAAAATAACGGGAACATTTTTTTCTTTTGCTTTACCTAATACGGTATCCCATGCGTGAGGATAAACGAGATTTACCGCTAAAACATTTATTCTCTGTTTGAGTAATCCTTCTACTTGATTATTTTGAACAAATTGAGAATTCTGAGAATCATTAAACAATAATTGAAGATGATGAGAAATTGCTTTATTTGACATTTCCTTTTTCATCAATTGTATAAAGTCATCGCCATGATGATAAAAGGTTATGCCGACACGAGTCTCTGCATATCCAGACACTGAAAAACCTAATCCCATCGCCACAACTAAAGGTTTGAAATAACTTGTTTTCATTTTAATTCTCCTAATCCTACACAAGTTTTGTAGAATGGGATCATAGTACTCCTCTTGGAGTAAAAATGATGTGAGCTTGTTCACATTTCTCAATATTTTTAAAATAAAAAGCGGTAAATACTTAACTTTGCAAAATAAAGAAAAATATTTACCGCTTGATCAAACGACAACTTTAATCTGTTTTTCTCGCTTTAAATACGAAAATTAAAATCGCCATGACAATTGCCGTTGTTACAAAACCAAATAGACCAGATTCCGTAAAACCGAGAACTAAGTAGCCAGCAATAGATGCACATGCCACTAGTAATGCATACGGGAGTTGCGAGATAACGTGATCCATATGATTACATTGCGCACCTGTTGAAGATAAAATCGTGGTATCTGATACAGGAGAACAGTGATCTCCACAAACGGCTCCCGCCATTACCGCAGATAAGCATGGAATAATTAAATTAGGATCTGAGTTTACCGCCATTGAAGCTCCAATCGGTAACATAATACCAAATGTTCCCCAGCTTGTTCCCGTTGAAAATGCCATAACAGAAGCTAAAACAAATAAAATTGCAGGTAAAAAGGCTGGATTGATATTACCTGCAACAAGGCTAGATAAATACTTCCCTGTTTGCATGTCGCTCACCACACCATTGATAGTCCAGGCGAAGAAAAGAATCAAAATCGCACCAGACATCATTTTAGCGCCTAAACCATAAGATTTAACGTATTCAGCGACAGATAAACTACGATTTAATGCCAAGCAAATTGTTAATACGATTAAGCTTAATACGCTACCTGTTACAAGAGAAATCCCTACGGTTGTATTTTCAAAAGCACCTAATACACTAAATTCCGTACCATTTGCAGCTAAAGCATCTCCGCCTGTTTTTAGCATCATTGCGACAGTACCAATAATCAACGCAATAATAGGTAAAATCAGATGAGAAACTTTCCCTTTACTTTCGATAATCTCATCCTCAACTTCTTCTTGATGAGATGCATGACGCTCAAATCGAGCCATTGAACCAATATCAAAACTAAAATAAGCAACGAAAAATACCATGACAATAGAAAAAATGGCATAGAAGTTCATTGAACTCATGGTAATAAATGCGCCTAATGGTGTATATCCGGCAATAGCGTGGGTTGTTAATAAACCGGCAACGAGTGTGATGATATATGCACCCCAACTTGAAATCGGCATCATGACACACATAGGCGCTGCGGTAGAATCCAATATATAAGCCAATTTTGCTCGTGAAACTTTAAATTTATCTGTTACCGGGCGAGCAATTGCACCAACTGCTAAGCTATGGAAATAATCATCAATAAACGTTACGAAAACTAAACAAGCTGCAACTAATTTTGCACCACGTTTACCTTTTATTTTAGTTTGAGCCCAATTTGCAAAGGCTTGATTAGCGCCAGATGCACTAAGCAATGAAGTTAATACGCCAAGTAAAACTAAAAAGAGAATAATACTGATATTATTCGCATTAAATCCCTCATCGCCACCTTTATAAATCAGAGAAATAACACTATTTTTTAAGTAAATAAGCGCACCAATAACATCTCCACCTGAAAGCATTAATGCCCCAACTAAAATACCAACGCTTAATGAAATCAGTACACGGCGAGTCATAATGGCAAGCATGAGAGCCAATAACGCCGGTACAACAGACCAAAATGATGCTGAATAATCGACAAGATTCATAAAACCTCTAAAGTTATTTTTGATAAAAGATATTGTAAAAATAAGATCTACTGAAATGATTCACACAAAGAGGTAAATTACAAGGAAGGGGATTGGATAAAGAATATGTCTAAACGAACCCTAACCTAACTCACAGTAGCACTCCGCAAACTTATTTAAATGTCTTTCATTTAAATTAAGTATCACGACAGTGTCGTCCCTTTCGATAACGACCCCAACCAATTAAGATGACGCTTAATTGATTTCGGCAGATACGCCTTTCTTTTTTCCTCATCGTTTTCCACTCAGAAAAAGTACTTATCGGACCTGCGCCTCTACAATTTGTAGGATTGCAGCTAGAGTACATGAAATCAAGGACTTAAACAAGAGTATTTTTATAAAATAGCCTTTTACCTTAAATCATTTTTGATTTTTATTATTTACCCTCCAAATATATTAGGGTAATATAATAGATATTGTTTAATATAAAAAACAAAAGCTAAATATTTGTTACTTATTTTTTATAGAGGAACTAATGATGTCTGATGCATTAAAAACATTATCTAATATTCGTAGCTTACGTGTTATTGCACGAGAAACATCTCTAGAACAATTAGAAAGTTTACAAGAAAAGCTCGCAATTGTTATTGAAGAAAAGCGTGAAGAGTTAAAAAATCAAGAATTAGAACAAGCTAAATTCTTAGAAGGTTTAAATAAATATAAAGAAATGCTTGCTCAAGACGGCATTTCAGCGGAAGAACTTGTTGCATTACTAGGTGGACAAGTTGAGAAAAAAGTACGTAAAGCCATAGCTCCTCGCCCAGCAAAGTATAAATTTATTGATGCCAACGGCAATGAAAAAACATGGACAGGCCAAGGTCGTACACCGCGTGAATTAGTGGGCAAAAACCTCGCTGATTTTGAGATCTAAATTATTATAAAACATAAAGAGAACCTTTATTGGTTCTCTTTTCTATTTTTTAGGAAGTATAATCATGATCGAAACAAAAATTTTATTAACGGAATGCCCTGATAGTACAGGGCTTGTCGCCAAAATCACGAATATTTGTTACAAACATCAACTTAATATTTTAAAAAATAGTGAATTTGTTGAAAACGAAACCAAACGTTTTTTTATGCGTACTGAATTAGAAGGTATTTTTAATGATCAAACCTTATTAGCCGATCTTCAATTTACCTTACCAGAAGGCTCTTCTTATCAACTAAAACCTAAAGCGCGTAAACGCATTGTTATTCTTGTTACAAAAGAAGCACACTGTTTAGGCGATATTCTCATGAAAACATATTATGGTGGTTTGGATGTCGAAATTGCTGCCGTAGTAGGGAATCATGATTCTTTACGCCAACTTACCGAACGTTTTGATGTCCCGTTCTATTTAGTCAGTCATGAAGGATTAACACGTGTTGAGCACGATAAGCTTTTAGCAGAAAAAATTGATCAATATAATCCTGATTATATTGTTCTTGCCAAATATATGCGTGTATTAAATCCGGAATTTGTGGCTCGCTACCCTAACCGTGTTGTTAATATTCATCATTCATTTTTACCCGCATTTATTGGTGCTAAACCTTATCAAAGAGCTTATGAGCGAGGCGTAAAAATTATCGGAGCCACCGCACATTTTATCAATAATGAACTGGATGAAGGTCCTATCATTATGCAAAATGTCATTAATGTGGATCATACTTATACTGCGGATGCAATGATGCGAGCTGGGCGTGATGTCGAAAAAACCGTTCTGACACGAGCACTTGAATTGGTTTTTGATGAACGTGTTTTTGTTTATCAAAATAAAACCATCATCCTATAAAAAACAAAAGTCCACATAATGGTGGACTTTTAATTTGTTTTCAATTCTTTAGCAACAACCTTCTCAAAAGTTCTTGGCTGGTTATTAACGATATAATCCCAAATCATTCCTATTCGAGCAAAAAACTCTCGAATTCTTACCTTAACATGCCCTTCTGGATATTTTGCAACCAAACAAACCGCATCAATATTTTGTGTTTTAGCAATAAATA
This sequence comes from Actinobacillus porcitonsillarum, assembly GCF_003101015.1. Classification (NCBI taxonomy): domain Bacteria; kingdom Pseudomonadati; phylum Pseudomonadota; class Gammaproteobacteria; order Pasteurellales; family Pasteurellaceae; genus Actinobacillus; species Actinobacillus porcitonsillarum. The sequence continues at coordinate 1,994,864 of NZ_CP029206.1, forward strand.
GAGCTCTCTCACAATGAAATTGCTGGCTGATAATAATAAAAGGAGCAAGTTTAAACACTTTATTTGCCCGAATAACAGAATCTAGAGTGCGATATCCAGCAAAATCTTGCTGAATAATGTTTTTAGGCACTCCCATCTTTAGCAGATCTTCTGTCATGACTTTAGGTTCATTATAGTAAGGTGTTTGATTATCTCCACTTACTAATAAATGTTTTATCTGGTGTTCTTTAACTAATTGTGAGGCAGCTTCAACACGATATTGATAATATAAATTAGGAACGCCCTTGGAATAAAATTTTGCTGTACCTAATATAACCGCAGTATGGAAATCCGGCAATTTATTTATATCTGTATAAATTCTATCCTTAACGGAATACCCTGTAATAAAATCGATACCTAATAATGCTAATACGAAAAAAATAAATCCCCCGACACTCCACTTTATAAAAGAGCGTCCACAAGACATCCATCTTTTTATTAACAGTAATACTCCAATTCGATTACTTTTAGGTTGTGAAATTTCTTCTCTCATACAGTACTAAATTTAAAAATGACATTATTCAGACTCAACTTTTACTATATAGTTGCAAAGCATAGCGAAGCAAATAAAAATTACAAGTGAAAACTTAGCACTCTAGACGTTTAGACGTCTAAAATTTCTTGACAAATTTTCATGTGAACGTTACCTTATTGACATAATTAAGATAACAAGCGGTGTAAATTCCGCCTTTTTTTGCAAACAAGGTTATATGGCTCTCTCTCTTACTCTCTTTGAAGAAGCTCCGCTTTCACTCACATTTGGCGGAACACTTTCTCCAATTCAAGTAGCATATCAGACTTACGGCACGCTCAATGAAAATAAAAGCAATGCCGTACTCCTTTGCCACGCATTAACGGGGGATGCCGAGCCATATTTACCTCCACCCAACAAAGGTTGGTGGCAAGATTTTATTGGTCCGGGACTTGCTTTTGATACCGACCAATATTTCTTTATCTGTTCTAACGTACTTGGTGGGTGTAAAGGTACGACAGGGCCTTCATCAATCAATCCTCAGACCGGTAAACCTTACGGAAGCCAATTCCCTGTTATTACCGTTCAAGATATTGTAAATGTACAAAAAGCATTACTCGATAAGCTCAATATTCCACATTTACATGCCGTTGTTGGCGGGTCTTTTGGCGGAATGCAGGCAACCCAATGGGGTATTTCATACCCTCATTTTGTGGATAATATTATCAATCTTTGTTCATCCCTCACATTGAGTGCCGAAGCCATTGGCTTTAACCACGTTATGCGCCAAGCCATTATCAACGATCCTTGTTTCAACCAAGGGGATTATTACGAAGGAATTGCACCTGACAATGGGTTAAAAATAGCCAGAATGTTAGGCATGCTAACATATCGAACTGATATTCAGTTAGCAAAAGCATTTGGCAGAGAAACAAAACAACACGGACAAATGTGGGGAGACCATTTCCAAGTTGAATCTTATTTAACTTATCAAGGTGAAAAGTTTTTAGACCGCTTTGATGCTAATAGTTATCTACGTTTACTCCGAGCTCTTGATCTATATGATCCCGCACAAGGATTTGAAAATGAGTCTTCTGCTTTAACACGTATTAAAGCAAACTACACTTTGGTGGCAGTTACAAGCGATCAATTATTTAAACAGATAGATGTCCATAAAAGCCGCCAACGTTTAATTGATGCTGGTATTAAAGTCAATTATCACGAATTTAATTCCACTTTTGGACATGATTCCTTTCTTGTCGATTATGATTTCTTTGAGCCTATGATTAAACAAGCATTAAAAAAATAGAATCTTCAAACTTTTAGCATATATCAAGAGTAGAAAAATACACTTTTTATCACTTATTTTAGCCAAAATTAGTTATAATAAAGCCTTAATTTTAACCTAGGTATCAATTATGGCTACTATTAAAGATGTTGCAAAACTTGCTGGTGTATCAACTACAACAGTATCACATGTCATTAATAAAACTCGATTTGTCGCAGAAGATACAACTAAAGCTGTTTGGGATGCGATTCAATCGTTAAATTATTCTCCTAGCGCAGTTGCTCGTAGCTTAAAAGTTAATACGACAAAATCTATCGGAATGATTATTACAACGAGTGAAGCGCCTTTTTTTGCTGAAATTGTTTTAGCAGTCGAAGAATATTGCTATCGCCAAGGCTATTCTCTCTTTTTATGTAACACACAAAACAACCCAGAAAAGATCCAAAACCATTTAGATATGTTGATAAAAAAACGTGTAGATGGCGTATTAGTAATGTGCACAGAGTACACTGAAAACTCCCTTACACTTTTCAATGGAACAAACATTCCTATGGTAATCATGGATTGGGGGCGTCATGATGAAAAAAGTGATCGCATCTTAGATAACAGTTTTGAAGGCGGTTATCTTGCAACAAAACATTTAATTGATAATGGACATAAAGAAATTGGTGTCATTGCAGGAAATTTAGAAAAAACAACCGCTAGAGATCGCTTTAATGGCTTTCTAGAAGCGATGAAAGAAGCGAATTTACCTGTACATCAAGAATGGATTACCGAAGGGGATTTTGAACCTGAAGATGGTTATGAGTGTATGAATAACCTATTCCGTTTAGAAAAATTGCCAACAGCGATTTTCTGCTTTAATGATGTTATGGCATTAGGTGCAATTTCAGCAATTACTGAACGAGGATTATCCGTCCCCAATGATATTTCTATTATTGGCTACGATAATATTCATAGTTCTCGTTTTTATGCACCACCGCTTACTACGATTCATCAATCTAAATCACGTTTAGGTACACAAGCACTGAACTTATTATTAGAGCGAATCCAAAAAGAAGAAAAAGTGAGTGAACCTCAAATTTTAGAGTTTCATCCAGAACTTGTACAACGTAAATCGGTACTTAATTTAAATCAATAAGGTATATTGAATGGAGTTTTTAATTGAATTTTTTAGCAGCTACGGCTATTGGGCTGTATTCCTTGTGTTGTTAGCTTGTGGCTTTGGCTTGCCGATTCCCGAAGATGTTACCCTCGTTTCTGGTGGAGTGATTTCAGGATTAGGCTATACCAATGTTCATTGGATGCTTGTTGTGAGTATGCTTGGTGTTCTTGTCGGCGATAGCACCATGTATTGGCTTGGACGTATTTATGGCGAAAAAATCCGTCAGTTCCCTCTAATTCGTAATATAGTGACTGAAGAACGCTATAAAATGGTTCAGGAACGATTTGAAAAACAAGGTAACCGCTTACTATTCCTTGCTCGTTTCTTACCAGGGTTACGTGCTGTTGTTTATCTTGTTTCCGGAATAACAAAACGAGTCAGTTTTACTCGTTTTGTTCTTGTTGATTTTTGTGCTGCAATTATTTCCGTACCTATTTGGGTCTATTTAGGTGATTATGGCGCTCAAAATATAGATTGGTTACATGCTCAAATTAAAAATGGACAACATATCATTTTTGCTTGTTTAGGTGTCATCGCTATTTATATTTACTGGAAATGGAATAAAGCTCGTAAAGCAAAATTAAATAATATTTCATAACATCATAAGGGGAGTATAAATCCCCTTATTTTTTATACAGATACTATATACTATTTTAAATAAAAATGTTTTTTATACGCTTGTAAAGTGTTTTGCATTAGCATTGCAACGGTCATTGGTCCCACACCACCTGGTACAGGTGTTATAAAGCTAGCATTTTCTGCAGCAACCTGATATTCAACATCTCCCGTTAGTTTTCCATCTGCGTTACGGTTAATACCAACATCGATCACAATTGCGCCGGATTTAATCCATTTACCTGGAATAAACTGAGGCTTACCGACAGCTACCACTAAAATGTCTGCTTGACGAACATGAGATTCTAAATCTTTGGTAAAGCGATGAGTTACGGTAATAGTACAACCTGCCAATAATAGTTCCATCGCCATAGGACGACCAACAATATTTGAAGCCCCTACAATAACAGCATGTTTTCCATGTAAATCGATATTCGTTGTTTCAAGCAATTTCATCACACCATAAGGTGTGCATGAACGCAATGTTGGAATACGCTGGCATAAACGACCGACATTGTAAGGGTGGAAACCATCCACATCTTTATGAGGTAAAATAGCTTCAATCACTTTTGTCGAATCAATTTGTTGGGGTAACGGTAGTTGTACTAAAATACCATCTACGGTTTCATCATTATTCAATTGTTCAATTAATTGTAATAACTCTATTTCTGTTGTTTCAGCTGGTAAATCGTAAGATTTTGAAAAAATACCTACCTCTTCACAACTTTTACGTTTACTGTTTACATAGACTTGAGATGCAGGATCTGAACCAACAAGAATAACCGCCAAACCAGGCGCTCTTTTACCTTCAGATACATAGGCTGCTATTTGTGTAGATATATCCGTTTTAATTTGTTTCGATAAATTGGTACCAGAAATGATTTGTGCAGGCATTAAACGATTCTCCTATGAGATTTAAAACAATAACGTAAACGTTTGCCATTCTCTCAAATTTTTATGATTTTGATAAGCTATTTTTCCTAAAATGCATAAACTTCAATCACTTAACCATCAATTCATAAATATTATTTGACAATAAACTAAATCAAATTATAATAGCGACCACTTATCGGCGAGTAGCGCAGCTTGGTAGCGCAACTGGTTTGGGACCAGTGGGTCGTAGGTTCAAATCCTATCTCGCCGACCACTCTTACTTATTTTCAGAAATTCCTATCTAAAAATAATATATTCTTTAAACTATGCGCCCTTAGCTCAGCTGGATAGAGCAACGCCCTTCTAAGGCGTGGGTCAAAGGTTCGAATCCTTTAGGGCGTGCCATTGTTTTATCTACTCATAATCAATTTATTATAATTTGCAAAATACTCTCTAAAAATAACCGCTTACCATTCAAAACAAAGCGATTTTGCGGTAAAATCCCTATAATTTTTTAATCATTAAATTAAAGGTTCATATTTATGCAACAACAATATAACCCAAGTGAAATTGAACCCAAAGTTCAACAATTCTGGGCAGAAAATAAAGTTTTTAAAGCTGTTAAAGATGTAACAAAAGAGAAATATTATTGCCTTTCAATGTTGCCATATCCATCAGGTAAACTGCATATGGGACACGTGCGTAACTACACTATCGGTGATGTGGTGTCCCGTTATCAACGTATGATCGGTAAAAACGTATTGCAACCAATGGGTTGGGATGCATTCGGCTTACCGGCAGAAGGTGCGGCAGTAAAAAACAATACTGCACCGGCAAAATGGACATACGAAAACATTGAATATATGAAAGGTCAGCTCAAAATGTTAGGCTTTTCATACGATTGGGATCGTGAAGTAACGACTTGCCGCCCGGAATACTATAAATGGGAACAATGGTTCTTCACTGAGCTTTACAAAAAAGGCTTAGTGTACAAAAAAACCTCAACAGTAAACTGGTGCCCGAATGATGAAACCGTTTTAGCGAATGAGCAAGTTCACGAAGGTTGTTGCTGGCGTTGTGATACACCGGTGGAACAGCGTGAAATTCCACAATGGTTTATCAAAATTACTGATTATGCTGAAGAGCTATTAAATTGTTTAGATAACCTACCACAATGGCCGGATCAAGTAAAAACGATGCAACGCAACTGGATTGGTCGCTCTGAAGGGGTAGAAATTACCTTTAAAATTGCCGGTTCAAATGCAACTTTACCTGTTTATACTACTCGTCCGGATACATTCTTTGGCGTGAGCTATGTCGCAGTGGCTGCGGCACATCCATTAGCAGAATTAGCGGCTGAAAATAATCCGGCATTAGCTGAATTCATTAAAGAAGCAAAAAACACCAAAGTTGCTGAAGCAGAATTGGCAACAATGGAGAAAAAAGGCATGGCAACAGGCTTGTTTGCTATCCATCCATTAACTGGTAAGGAAGTGCCTGTTTGGGTTGCTAACTTTGTGTTGATGCATTACGGTACCGGTGCGGTAATGGCTGTACCTGGACACGATGAGCGTGATTTTGAATTCGCGCAAAAATATAATTTACCAATTAAACAAGTTGTACAACCAATTGATGGTTCTGAATGGGATTTCAGCAAAGCACCTTACACTGAACACGGAAAACTTGTTAATTCTGCTGAATTTGATGGTTTAGAATTCGAAGCTGCGTTTAATGCCATTGCCGATAAATTAGAATCAATGGGCGTGGGTAAACGCCAAGTGAATTTCCGTCTGCGTGACTGGGGCGTTTCTCGCCAACGTTATTGGGGCGCACCAATCCCAATGATGACATTAGAAGATGGCGAAGTGGTTACCGTACCGTTAAAAGATTTACCGGTCATTCTGCCTGAAGATGTGGTAATGAACGGCGTACAAAGCCCGATTAAAGCTGATCCAAACTGGGCAAAAACAACTTACGAAGGCAAACCGGCATTAAAAGAAACCGATACATTTGATACCTTTATGGAATCTTCTTGGTATTACGCACGCTATACGTGTCCACAATATCACGAAGGAATGTTAGATTCGGATGAAGCGAACTACTGGTTACCAGTGGATCAATATATCGGCGGTATCGAACACGCAACAATGCACTTGCTCTACTTCCGTTTCTTCCACAAATTATTGCGTGATGCAGGCATTTTAAATTCTGATGAACCAGCAACCAAACTTCTTTGTCAAGGTATGGTTCTTGCCGATGCGTTCTACTACACCAGCCCGACCAACGAGCGTATTTGGGTTTCTCCAACACAGGTTACTTTAGAGCGTGATGAAAAAGGTCGTATCATTAAAGCAACCGATCCGGAAGGTCGTGAGCTTGTACATAGCGGTATGACCAAAATGTCGAAATCGAAAAATAACGGTATCGACCCGCAAGAGATGGTAGAAAAATACGGTGCAGACACTGTGCGTTTATTTATGATGTTCGCTTCGCCTGCTGAAATGACGCTTGAATGGCAAGAGTCTGGCGTGGAAGGCGCAAAACGCTTCTTAGGTCGCGTGTGGAATTTAGTGTATGAATATGCACAAAATCCGGCTACGGCTGCTTTAGACGTGAACGCATTAAGCAAAGCGCAAAAAGACTTACGCCGTGATGTGCACAAAACTATTGCTAAAGTATCTGATGATATTGGTCGCCGCCAAACATTCAACACTGCTATCGCTGCTGTGATGGAGTTAATGAATAAATTAACCAAAGCACCACTTGAAACAGAACAAGATCGAGCAGTAATGGCAGAAGCATTAAGTGCTGTGGTGCGCATGCTTTACCCAATCACACCACACATCTGTTTTGAATTGTGGCAAGCGCTAGGCAATGAAACTACTATTGACTTCGCTCCTTGGGTTGTGGCTGATGAAGCAGCAATGATCGAAGATGAAAAATTGGTTGTGGTTCAAGTAAACGGCAAAGTACGTGGTAAAGTGATGGTTCCTGCAACGGCTTCTGAAGATGAAGTAAAAGCAGTTGGACGAGCTGATGCGAACGTAGCAAAATTCTTAGACGGGCAAGAGATCGTTAAAGAGATCTACGTACCATTTAAAATGTTGAATTTTGTGGTAAAAAGTGCATAGTTCATGATGGGGCTATTCCCGAATAGATGAATAAATCAAGCGGTTAAATTTTCAAAATTTTTTGTAAAAATAACCGCTTGTTATTCAAGCTAAATTCTCAAAATGGAGAAATCCTATGTTAAAAAAAATCGTTCTTTTATCGGTATTTGCCCTTTCTGCTTGTGGTTGGCATTTTAAAAATAATGAGGTTCTTCCAGAAGAACTCCGTACACTTACTTTTGAAAGCGCGGATCCACATAGTGATATGGCTCGTATTTTACGTAATCAATTGCAACTAAATGATGTCAAACTCGTATCCAAACAAGAAGGAATTTCAAAAGTACGTTTAGTTGGGGCTTCTAGTGGTAGCAAAGTGGTTTCTGTTTTTAAACAAGCTCGTGAAGCTGAAAAACTCCTTACGTTAAATGTTCAAGCGATTGTTGATGTTCCGAAAAAAGGGGCTTATCCTTTAGAAGTATCTGTTCATCGCACCTTCTTTGATGATTCACGTGCTGCATTAGCCAAATCAGCAGAAAAAGAGATGATCATGAAAGATATGTATGAACAGGCTGCTCGCCAACTTATTATCAAAATGGCTGGTTTACATAAAGAGTTAAACCAATCAAAATAATGAAAAATAACCTAGCACGAGCCGTGCTAGGTTCGTTAAGCCCAGCCCCGCTGGGGCTGAAAGGAAGAGCCGCAGAGCGGCTCAGATTAAGTAACCCTATACGGCTCGTATAGGTTTGTCAACGGTCTGAATAGAATCCTTTTATATTCGTAAAATAATCTCAAAAATAGACCGCTTATCTTAAATAATCCGATTATCATTCATGCAAAAGATTTTCCCAGAAGCTCTCACAAATTCACTAAATCAAACGCTCTCGCCTTTTTATCTCTTAACAGGTACAGACCTACTTCTTCTTGAAGAAAGTAAGTCCCAAATTTTACAGGCAGCACGTTTGAAAGAATTTGATGAAAAAAACGAAATCACCATTACGAATGAAACAAATTGGGATGCCTTATTTGAATCTGCTCAATCTATGGGGCTCTTCTTCAGTAAGCAAATGATGATTCTTAATTTGCCGGAAAGTCTCAACGCTAACCAAGTAAAACAATTAACCACATTATGCCAACTAAGTCATTCAGACCTTTTACTTGTTTTATGCTTACCGAAGTTCACAAAAGCGGTAGAAAAACAAACATGGTTTACGCAAATTGAAGCTCAGCTCATACAAGTCAATTGCCAAACGCCTGATGTTGCAAAACTCCCTAATTGGCTTGCACATCGAGCCAAGCTCATGGGGCTTCAAATTGAACCCGAAGCAGCACAATTACTTTGTTACAGCTACGAAGGCAACTTGCTGGCATTAAAACAAGCACTCCAATTTCTACAACTTCGTTTTATTGACGGAAAGATTACCCTCGCTCGAGCTAAAGAAATAGTCGAACAATCCGCACAATTTACACCGTTTCAGTGGGTTGATGCCCTTTTAGAAGGGAAAATTGGGCGAGCAGAACGCATCTTAAATTACCTAAAAAATGAGGATATTCAACCGGTTGTTTTACTGCGTATTATTCAAAAAGAGCTGTTTATTTTATTAGAAATAAGCCGCTTACCTACCCCACTTCATCATTACGATCAACCACTGCTAACGAACCAAATTCGAGCAGAGTTTGATCGCTTGAAAATTTGGCAAAATAAACGCCCTTTTTACGTACAAGCGTGCCAACGTCTTACTTATCGAAAATTATTTACCCTTATTCAGCAACTGGCTGTATTAGAAAAGCAGATTAAACAAGAATTTAGCGAACAAATTTGGTTTGAATTGGGAAAATATTCAACTTTATTTAAGTAAAAAATTGGCTTTAATTACCGAAATAATTAAAGCCAGTTTTTTATTTCATATACTTTTATTTAATTAATTCCATACACCTCAGTATAAGGTATTAAACCTTTCTTCAACATACGGCTTACACCACTACCATAATTAGTGCCAAAACGTAGCTCAAAGTTCACACCGAATTTATTATCATAAAATAAATCTTTCAATGTATCACTGGTTGCATTTGATGGTGTTGCCGTTAAACGACGTGCAACATAAACATTAGCACTCCAACAGCAAGTGTTGTAATTCATTGAGAATTGTGTCTCAACCGGTTTTTTCAAGGCAATATCTTGATAATGGCTTGCCATTACTGCGATATTATCAGTTAATTCCCAGCCAACAACGCCTCCAACTTGCTTAATGTCTTGTCCATAACGATTCGTACTTAAATTCTGATCGATATACGCTTTACTTGCATAACGATAATTTAATTGAATCAGTTTATTATCACTCGGTTTATATTGCAAAGACGTATTTGCTAAAGACGTTTGATTTAAACGAGTATCATATTGGTAACTGCCATGCCAATTCCATTTACGATGGAATTTCCAGTTAGATTCTAACGCCCATGATGAAGATCGCTTAGCAGTGCTATTAATCGAATTATCATCAATTTTTGAAGGACTTAAATAATAAGTCTGTCCTGCACTAAAGTTAAAAACTTCTGCACCTGTTTTATCACTAAAGAAACGAGTCGTTCCGCCTGCAATAATAAGGTTTGCAGACGAAATTCTATCTAAACCACTATAACGGCGATCATTAAATAATGAGAAATAATCATTTTGTAAAAGTGCTGAATCATAACCTAACCCTACACTTTGATGACGTTTAGAACCAATATCTCCCTGATTCTTATAAGGTCGATAAATATATTGCACTCTTGGCTCAAATGTCTGATTAAATCCACTAAATAATTGCTTATCCGCTTCTAACACCGTTTGGAAATCAAGTTTGAGCTGTGGAATAAAGCGGCTTACATTTTTCTTCATATCTTCCGCATTATTTCCAGATCCTTTTTGCTGAATATAGTGCGTTGCATAAAGCTTAGTTTCAACATTTAAACTACCATAACGATTTACAAGAGGTAAATTCAATGTTGGTTCAGCATGAAAACGCCACGCTTTAGGCATTAATTTACTGTCATTTTCAAAACGGGCTGCTTGCGCAAAAAATTTAAAATCGGCTAATCCTTTGAATATATCGTTTTGGTAATAATTAAAATCAATCTGAGGTAAAACTCGATATGGACCAATATCTAAATCATCAAACGTCTGAAACTTTTTACCTGAAATAGATAAATTATAATTAGGTTGATAATAGCCTAATTTAAATTGTTGTGTCGCATATCCGTCCGTGCTATTTCCATAATCCGAATCAAAATCTGAGAAATAGCGTTTATCACTCACTTTTGTATAATCCACAGATAAGCGCCAATCGCTTAAGAAGCTCATATAATGACGCCAATGCATTAAATAACGTTTACGATCACCATCTGCCGGTTGATATTCATCAAGACGATCTTTAGCCATATATTCACCGGCAACAAGCCCTTCTCCAAATCCTGTTAAATAACGGAATTCAGGACTGATTTGCCAACCACGACGAGAATAATAAGTAGGTGTAAATGTTGCATCCATATTAGGTGCAATATTCCAGTAAAATGGTTGAGAGTAGCTAAATCCATCTTTACTTGAACGATGGAAACTTGGGATCAATAACCCTGTACGGCGGCGATCCCCAATAGGGAATTGGAGATACGGCGAATAAAATATCGGTACACCAAGCACTTTAAAACGAGCATGCCACATTTCGGCATATTCATCTTTAACATGTTGGATCATCTCATTCGCTTCAATAGACCAAGAATCATCATTCGTTAAACAAGACGTAAAACTTGCATTTTTCAATGTTCGGGTATCTTCGCTAAACGAACCACTTTCAGCAGTACCTCGCCCTTGACGACCAACAAGCTGATATTCCGTATTTGCTAATGTCGCTTCTTTACTTGTTAGATCCATCGCTGCATCATGGCCCTGCGCTTGAATCATATTATCTTGATATTGATACTGCCCTTTTAAAAAGGCCTTACGCGCTTTATCACCATCTTGCTCAACTCGCACTTCATCTGCAACAATGGTACGGTTTCCTTGTTTGACACTTACATCACCAGTGTAAGTTGCATCTTTAGGCTGATTAATGACGGCACTATCGGCTTCAATATAAATCGGTAAATCAGTTTGTTCACCCTTTACCTCTTCTCCCTGAAAATGAGGAACGCCAAGTAAACATTGTTCCCGTAAATCTGCTTGAGCATAACTGCTATAACAAGCCGCCATCACGGCCAGAGAAAGTAAGTTGTAACGCTGTTTCATCATTTTCTCTCTTAAATAATTCTTGAAAATTGTTGTCTTTTTGCAAGTTGTCTTGAATAAACATCAAAACATAAACAAATGTTACGAATTAATAAACGACCACGAGGCGATACAACCATCGATTTATCATTTATTTCTAATAAACCATCTTCTGCTAATGGCGCAAGATAAGCCAAATCTTCAGCAAAATAGTTTTTAAAATCAATATCGTATGCCTTTTCCAAGTGGTCAAATTCTAATTTAAAATTGCAAATCAATGCTTTAATCACATCACGACGAAGACAATCATCTTTGGTTAAGACTAAACCTTTATGCAGAGCAATACCTTTTTCTTCAAGATCAGCATAATACTGTTTTAGCTCTTTTTGGTTTTGTGCATAAGTATCGCCTAATAAGCTAATCGCCGAAACACCCATACCCAATAAATCACACTCTTCTTGAGTGGTATAGCCTTGGAAATTACGGTGTAATATCCCTTTTTCTTGAGCGATAGCTAATTCATCATCCGGCTTCGCAAAATGATCCATGCCGATAAACTTATAACCATTTTTACCTAAGAACTCAATGGAGTTTTGTAAAATCGTTAATTTTGTTTCCGGTGGTGGCAACATTTCATCTTTAATTTTAATTTGAGCAGCAAAACGGCTTGGCAAATGCGCATAATTAAACACGCTCATACGATCAGGATTTAACTCTACTACCCTTTCAAGTGTGTACATAAAGCTTTCTACATTTTGCTTTGGTAAGCCATAAATCAGATCCACATTAGTTGAAACGAAGCCCAACTCTTTTGCTCGTTTCATTAACGCAAAAATAAAGTCTTCATCTTGCTCACGATTAACTAATTGTTGAACTTCCTTATTAAAATCTTGGATCCCCATACTAATACGGTTAAATCCAATCTGACGAAGATGATCGAGCATATCTAATTCGATTTCTCTTGGATCCATCTCGATACTAATTTCAGCATCTTCTGCAACATTAAAGTTTGACTTTAACATTTCCATTAAACGTGCTGATTGATCTTCATCTAAATAAGTTGGTGTACCGCCCCCCCAATGAATTTGGGTAACTTTGCGTTGCTTAAATAAAGGTGCTCGAGTACGGATTTCTTTTTCAAGATAATCTAAATAAATTTCAACTTTATGACGGTGGCGTGTAATCACTTTATTACAAGCACAGAAATAACAAAGTTTATGGCAAAAAGGAATATGAATATAAAGCGAGAGCGGACGTTCTGGATAACGCTGCGCTGCAAGTTTAAAGTCCTCATCGGTATAAGCCTCATTAAACTCTAATGCCGTTGGATAAGAAGTATAACGTGGACCTGATTGATTATATTTTTGAATAAGAGCTAAATCCCAAATAATTTCTGACATTAGAGAGCCTTTTTAAAATGGTTAATATTATCTAATAACTGTGTACATTCACGTTTGATTTCATCGCAAAGTTCTGCTTCTTTGGCTTCCCTTGCTAAATCTTGTCGCATTCTTTCATTACGTTTTAAATTTTTTCGTTCATCTAAAATTGCCATTTCTTCGACAAATTGATAAAGCGCCCACATCGCAGCATAATCAGACAACTTTTTGCCTAATACGTCTAATAAGGGTTTTAGCCTTAAAACACCCTCAGAGAGATCGCATTGTTCCACTATCATTGCACGGGCAATCACATCTACACTATCCACAATGCGAAGAAACCGCTCTTTCTGCGCTTCTTCGGCTTGCTTTTGTAATTCAAGTTCCAACGCTTTTTGATTTTTCAATCTGATCCATAAATAGATCGCATATCCCACTAAAGAAAGTAAAATCAATACCGCAAGAACAATAAGAAAAAATCTAAACATCGTTTAAAAATCACTATTTAAATTGATTAAGATCCACTGTTTCAAATTGACGAAGTAATGCGTTACCATCGTCCTCTTCTTCAATACCTAAAATTGTCATCAACTCATCAATACGATCTAAGCATTCATCAACAAATTTTTGATCTTCTGCAGAAAGCGCTTTTCCTGCATCTAATTCATCAAGTAATTGATGTAAACATTCATTATTTTCCAACTGAGCTAATTCCATTTCAGGCGTAAGTGTCGGTTTTTGTAATTCTGACGGAATTACGGGTTGGATCTGCTGACCTTTTTCAGGTTTATTGATAAATTCAACCATCAATGGCACTTTCTTACGGCTACCAATACGAGGGTCTTTAACTTCTTTAACAACTTCGTTCTTTTTAACAGTTGGATCAATATGGCGAGAACCACTTGGCAAGCCTTTATGTTTACGTTTCTTTTTCTCTTCACGGGCTTTTGCATCCAACTCATAACGTGTCGGTTTACGGTTTTTACCACCACTTAATTTAGGTTGTTCAGGTTTTTTATCCGCCTTGCGGGTTGGCATAATATCCGTAATGCGGCGTGTTTTCTTTGTTCTACTCATTGTATCTTCTCGTTTCTCTATTTATCTAAATACTAAATGACTTATTCTACAAGGAAAGCATACAACTTAACAGTATTTTATCTAATCGCGGTATGTAAACATTTCCTATTTCATAAATATTTATTATCCGATAAATAAATCATTTTCATTTTACGATATTGACAAACCTTTATTATTCATATAATTTCGAGCAATCGTTTTACTGCTTGCTAGCTTAGCAAGCCTACACAAGAGGATATTTTCGTGGAACCGATTGTTTTAAATGGCTATCACACTCTAATTGCAGCAACCTTGGTTTTGCTTTTAGGGCGTCTTTTAGTTAAAAAAATTAAATTTTTACAGGATTTCAACATCCCTGAAGCCGTTGCTGGTGGTTTAATTGCTGCTGCAATTATTTTCAGTATCTATCACTGGGCAGGCATTTCATTCCAATTCGAAAAAAGCTTACAAAATGCATTCATGCTTGTATTCTTCTCATCTATCGGATTATCGGCTGATTTCTCTCGCTTAAAACAAGGTGGAATTCCGCTTGTTATCTTCTTAGTTGTTGTAAGTGTACTTATTTTTGTTCAAAATGCCGTTGGCGTAAGCTTAGCTTCTGCATTTGGTTTAGATCCAAAAATTGGCTTAATTACAGGTTCAATTACTTTAACCGGTGGTCATGGTACTGGTGCAGCATGGGCTGAGACCTTTACCAAACAATATGGCTTACCAGGAGTCATGGAAATGGCAATGGCATCTGCAACCTTTGGTTTAGTGGCTGGTGGTTTAATTGGTGGCCCGGTTGCTCGCCGTTTAGTAAACAACATGAAACGCGGTAAAAAAGCTTATACCAAAAAAGTAGATACCTCAGCCGATCAATATGATGGCGAAACGTTTGAAGAAAAAGATCATGTCCGTTTCATTACCGCAAGCTCAACCATTGAGACCATGGCATTATTTGCAGCATGTTTAGCTTTCTCTTCAGTCATGGCGGCAAACTTCTCTGACTTAGGCTTACCGCAATTCGTTTGGGCATTAGGTTTTGGTGTATTACTACGTAATATTTTAACGAAAGTATTTAAATTCGACATGTTCGACCGTGCGATCGATGTATTTGGTAACGCATCATTAAGCTTATTCTTAGCAATGGCATTAATGAGTATCAAATTATGGGAATTAGCAGGTCTTGCAGGTCCAATGTTAATAATCCTACTTATCCAAACCTTAGTAATGATCCTTTACGGTTATTTCATTACTTTCCGTGTTATGGGTAAAGATTATGATGCAGCGATTTTAACAGCTGGTCACTGCGGTTTCGGTTTAGGTGCGACACCGACTGCGGTTGCAAATATGCAATCGGTAACTGAAACATTCGGACCATCGCATAAAGCTTTCTTAATCGTACCGCTTGTAGGTGCATTCTTCGTAGATTTAATTAACCTTGGTGCAATTACCTGGTTCGTTAAATTCTTAGGATAAAAAAATAGGCGGTTTTTAACCGCCTATTTTTATATTATGATAGTCGTTGAATAAAATTTAATTTGTAGGGGCAAATCACATTTGCCCCAAATCATCTCTGAAATATCAGGACGAATGTAATTCGCCCCTACAAAATAAACTCTACACAACACCGCTCTTTAATGGTAAGTTTGGATAAATTTTTGATAAGCCTTTAAAAACATTTCAAAATCATCTAAACCACAAAATGCAATGCTTTCCTCATTATAAAATTGCAATCCTTCTTCCATCTCTTGTTCATCAAAAGCATCATCTAAATTATTGGCTTTTACCATCACTTCATCGCTATTGAAATAAAGGCTGTATTCTTTACCTTCAAAAACACACTCATAATTATTCGGGTAGATGCTTTTACAATGTTCAATTTCGTTTAAGATAGAATGAAGTTCTTTTGTGCCATTACCAACAATTTCACTATTTAGCCAACGGGCAAATGCTTCGTGATCCATTGAGCAACGTGCAATTACACCGTGCATTGTGTGAGTGAATTGGTATTCCATACTTCCTCCTTATAAAATTTCACCTCATTATAACGTACAAGCGGTTATTTTTCGGTAAAAATTTGCAACCACATTTGTTGAACAAAGGCTCTTTCTTCCACAAATTCATCTGCATTCACTATACTTTCACTTCGCAAAAGATTTAAGTGATGAATTCGATTACGAATGGATGTATAACAGCGCTTCATCTCATTGCCTTGTTCTGATGTTAATATATGACAAGCCATCGCTGCATCAAAAATACGTACATTATCCGACCAAATTGCCATATCAGGGTATTGATGTGAATAAGCAAGCACCAAATATTGTGCGATAAATTCAATATCGGTAATGCCGCCTTGATCCGTTTTTAAATGGAATTGAGCTTGGTTAGTGTTTGCTAAGTGCTGATACATCTTTTCACGCATTTCGCAAATATCTTGCTTTAATTGACCGCTTGATCTTACTTTTGATAGCGTACTTTGGCGAATTTGCTCAAATCTTTCCCTTAATATCGCAGAACCGTAAACACATCTTGCCCGAACTAATGCTTGGCTCTCCCACGTCCAAGCCTCATTTTTCTGATAAAAATCATAAGCGTTAAATGTACTGACCAATAATCCTGCTTCACCGGATGGCCGTAAACGCATATCGACTTCATACAAGACACCGGCACTGGTATTTAAATTAAAAATGGAATTAATTTTTTGCGCAAGTTTTAAATAAAACTGATGACTTGAAATAGACTTCTTCCCACCCACAGTTTCACTATTTTCTGGGGCGTTATGCAAAAAGACTAAATCTAAGTCCGAGTTGTAACCTAACTCAATCCCCCCTAATTTTCCATAGCCAATCACAGCAAAATCTTGCTCGCCTTCTGCTAAATGTTCCGGATAACCAAAACGTTGCCCTACCGATTTCCATGCCATATTAACTACAGCAGCAATAATGGCTTCCGCTAAATAAGTCAAATGATCGCTAATTTTCATAACAGGTAATACATCTAAAATATCTGCAGCGGCTATACGTAAAATATGGCTTTGCTTAAACTGGCGTAAGCCATCAATCAAAGCCTCTTCATCCTCTTCAGGAATGCGGATCAAGTACTCTTGTAGCGCCTTGTGATATTCGTTTAGTTCTAAAACCTGAGTAAGCCCTTTATTACTGATAAGTTCATCAAGCAACATTGGATAACGAGCGATCTGCTCCGCAATCATAATCGATTGCCCACACAAACGAACAAGTTGTGGCAGAATTTGCTCTTTTTCTAAAAGTAGCTCTAAGTAAGTTGTTCGTGTCGTGATCTTATCCACGATATTCAACAGACGAGGTAGTAGCACTAAATAATTCGGCTGTGAACAAACAGTGTCTAACACTTTTGGCATAAGCGAACGTAAAACCTCTCGTCCTCGAACGCCAATTGCTCGTTTAACCCAATCTTGGAAAGTCGAAGATAATCGTTGAAAAATCTCCGGATAATCTTGTTCCGCCACAGGATAGTCTTGCAAAACTAAATTAAGCTCTTCTTGAGTTATTTCATAATGAAGAATATCTTTCCAAACGGATAATTTTTCATTCTCCTCATCCGTTTCCTCCTCTTCTTCCCCAATCAATTCATTAAAAACCGCTCGAACATTGCGCTGATGTTGAGATAACACCTCAAGAAAATCCTGCCACGTACGCATTTCATACTGAACAACTTGAGCTTCCCCATTTCCTTCAATCAAATACGATTGCGTAGCAAAAACAATTCGTTGGCGATCTTCCTCGTCTGAAGGCAATGTTTGAGTTTGTTTATCATCAATCGCTTGCAAGACATTTTCCACTTGGCGCAAGAAAAGATAGGCTTGACGCAGTTGCTCAACCTGTACATCTGTCAGTAAATGTAATTGCGCTAATTGCGGCAACACCGAAAGCAAACTACGTTCTTGTAGAATTTTATCCCGTCCCCCTCTAATCATTTGAAAGGTTTGCACAATAAATTCAACTTCCCGAATACCACCGGCACCTAATTTAATGTTATCGGTTAAATGACGGCGTATGACCTCTCGGCTAATTTTTAACTTCATTTCTCGCAATGATTGAATCGCACTAAAATCCAAATAACGGCGATAAACAAACGGGCGTAACATTTGTTTTAAATAGCGATGATTTAAATTGGTGAAATCTTCGCCTAAAATCTTCGCCTTAATCATCGCATAGCGTTCCCAGTCTCTTCCTTGCTCTTGGTAGTAATCTTCCATTGCTGCAAAGCTGAGAACTAATGCGCCACTGTCGCCAAAAGGGCGAAGTCGCATATCTGTGCGATAGACAAAACCATCTACGGTAATCTCATCTAAAGCTCGAATTAACCGCTGACCTAATCGGGTAAAAAATTTGCTATTTTCAATCGGTTTACGACCGCCAACAGTTTCGCCGGCATCAGGATAAACAAAAATCAAATCAATATCTGAAGAAAAATTAAGCTCTCGTCCGCCTAATTTTCCCATTCCCAAAATCAGTAACTCCTGCTTTTCTCCCAACATATTCATTGGCGTGCCATATTCTTCACAACAACGCTGATACAACCAATCTCGTGCAGCTAAAATAAGAGCTTCGGCTAAATCAGACAGATGTTGGAAAATAAATTCTACCGTTGCTAATTTATTGGATTGGAGATAACTCAACGCAGCCATTTCTTGATGACGAAAACCCCGTAACACTTTTGCTAAATGTTCTTCATTTTCAACCGCTTGTAATCGTTCTGCTAATTTTGTCGCATAATTACCGCATTGCTCAATAGAAGGTGGGGAAGTTTGCCAGCTCGCTAATAATTCCGGTTGGGTTTGTAATGTTCGCTTCACAAAAGAAGACATTACCACCGCTGTTGCAAGCGGTTGATTTTGATAAAAATGCTGCAAATGGCTCACGTTATTTTTTTCAGAAAGTACATCGAATGGAATAGACATATTTAAACCCATAATAAAATTCACTTTGGCTAATGTACATTTTGTTAAATCGCATAGCAATAATTTCCTTCATCTATTGATTTATTCTTTATTTGCTCGTAAAATCATCGCTCCTTGTCATAGCTGAGTTAGAGATCGGCTATTGATGTATTATCAACCCTTAACAAAAAGGAAATTAAAAATGTCTCTAAGCGTAGAAGCAAAAGCAAAAATCGTTGCTGAATTTGGTCGTGATGCAAAAGATACTGGTTCTTCAGAAGTTCAAATTGCATTATTAACAGCACAAATCAACCACTTACAAGCACACTTTGCTGAGCACAAAAAAGATCACCACGGTCGTCGTGGTTTATTACGTATGGTTTCTCGCCGTCGTAAATTATTAGACTACTTAAAACGTACTGATCTTGCTAAATATTCAGAAACTATCGCACGTTTAGGTTTACGTCGCTAATTTCAAATATTTGGAATGGGAACCGAGCAAATTTGCTCGGTTTTTTTATAACTCACACAAGAAATATGAATTATGGCTTTTAGTTCTTTATTTACTTTATTAGATGATATTGCGGCTGTACTTGATGATGTTTCCGTAATGACTAAGGTTGCCGCAAAGAAAACTGCCGGTGTCATTGGGGATGATCTTGCCTTAAATGCCAATCAGGTCAGTGGTAAACATATCTTACCTGAGCAAGAATTACCGATTGTATGGAGTGTAGCAAAAGGATCTTTCATCAATAAAGTTATTCTTATTCCTTTGGCTTTGTTGCTTTCAGTTTATCTCCCTCAAGCCATTACACCTTTATTGATGCTTGGAGGCGCTTATCTCTGCTTTGAAGGTGTTGAGAAACTTTTACATAAATTCTTACATAAAAATGAAGAGAGCCAGGCAGGAGAAGAACCAACTTCGATTGAAGATAAAATTAAAGGTGCTATTCGCACAGATTTTATTTTATCGGCTGAGATTATCATCATTGCACTAGGTGTATTACAAGAAAGCACAACGCTTACCAAAGTATTATCGCTTTCTGCTATTGGTATCGGTATTACATTCTTTGTTTACGGCTTAGTAGGACTTATTGTTAAATTAGATGATATTGGCTTATGGCTTATTCAGAAAAAAAGCAGTGTTCAACAATTAATTGGTAGAAGCCTTTTGTTCATCATGCCTTGGTTTATGAAAGGACTGTCTGTGATTGGAACGATTGCAATGTTCTTAGTCGGCGGAGGCATTTTCTCGCACAACGTGCCTGCCATTCATCACTTTGCTGAAGGGCTTGCATTACCAAGTTATTTAACCAGTGGCGTAGATTTTGTCGTCGGGATTATTGTTGGCGCTATTGCGTGTGCCATTATTTTACCTCTGCTTAAGCTATTCAGTAAAAAATCTGCTTAATATGCTGAATTTACAATCCAAGTGCAACAAAAAAAGAAGTACTCATCAACTAGAATATAATTTTGTTTCCACACAAAAACCACTTCCAAATGATGAGTACTTCCTACCGACATCTTACAATAAACGAGCGAGAAAAGATAATGATTTTACTCGCACAGGGCAAAAAACAAGCAGAAATTGCCAAAGCACTGGGACGTAGCTCCAGCACCATTTCTCGCGAGCTGAAACGACACGCTCTAGAAAGCTACAGTGCAACGAACGCACAAAACAGCTATTTGAAGCATCGTCAAAATAGCAAAGCACAGCGCAAATTAGAGCAGCCTGAATATTTCAATTTGGTGCAAGAAAAGTTTCTGACAGAAAACTGGTCGCCCGAACAAATCAGCGCACGATTAAAATTGGAAAAATCTGAATTATCCATTAGTTATTCAACCATTTATCGTGGTATTTATTCAGGGTTGTTTGATATAGGCGAACGCAAAGCCAGTCGCAAACTGCGCCACAAAGGCAAAACACGGCATACAAAAAATCATCATGAAAAACGTGGCAAAATTCAGATATCCAACCATTTGAACGACCGTCCCATTTCGGCGCAAAATCGCAGTCGCTTTGGACATTGGGAAGCCGATACCGTACTGGGTAAAGCGGGTGGAGCTTGTTTGCTGACGCTGACGGAACGCAAAAGTCGTTTTGAGTTGGTGAAGAAAATTCCTGCCAAAAAAGCCGAAGCAGTCCAAAAAGCCATGATTGAATTGCTGGATTCACATATATTGCGGTCAATTACGCCAGACCGTGGTAAAGAATTTGCCCAACATCGTTTGGTAACAGAAGCACTGGGTGTAGAATTTTACTTCCCCGAGCCGCATCAACCGTGGACACGGGGAACGAATGAAAATACAAATGGGTTACTTCGTGAATACTTTCCGAAGCACCAAGACATCAATCAGTGGAGCGAAGTTGATATTCAACAGGTGATCAATAAACTGAATTTACGACCACGTAAATGTTTAGGTTGGAAAACACCTTATGAAGTTTACTTCAAAAAATCGTTGCACTTGGTTTGACAATTCAAGATCAAAAAAGTCGATTTGCATACACAAATCGACTTTTTATTATAAGGAACCTATTTCACGTTTTTCTTTGCCCATTCTAAGAAACGTTTTTGCGTTTCTTTATCTGCTTTTGAGAATAAAAGCTGAAGTTGCTCTTCTTTCACGTTTTTCGTTTCAACAACCATTTGTCCTTTTGCTTCCAATACTGCATTTGCGAATGCTGGCACAGCCGCAACGCCTTTACCTGCATTATATTTTGCTAGGTTATCTTCTACTCGGCTGTTTGGTGCAAAACCATCGCCTTTTAACTTATCTTGTTTATATTCAAGCGATTTACCTGATGCCGTTTCAATGCTAAAAGTAGGCTGGCTCTTAAATTTATTTACATCATAGGCATTACGGAATTGTGGCACGGTAATCTTTGTATCTTCCGTTGAACCATTAAAGGTTAAAACAATAGGATCTAAAGAAAAGTAACTACCATTTACGATATCCCCAACACTTACTACAACCTGGTGAGTCTGAGTATCATTGATTTGGATTTTAGTGCCTTTTTTCACATATTGACCATCAAATGCTAAAATTTCAACCGTATCGGATGAAGTTAATGCTCCCGCCATGGAAACTGTACTCACAACCATTGCTGCTGTTGCTACTGCAATCTTAACTAATTTCATTGATAAATCCTCTTAAGATGAAATAAATAATAAAATTTAGTGTCTATGCTATGCTAATTTGCAAAAAATAGAAATAATTTTATTATCAAATTGCTTAAATTATGGGAAAATCAAGCTAAATTTTCAAACAGGATATTATATGAGTGATGAACATCAGAGCTTAAGCTCACAAGATAAATCAGAAAAGAAACCGTTTCTTCAATCGCTATTTAGCGGCTTATTTCAATCAGAACCTAAAAATCGTGAAGATTTAGTCGAGGTTATTCGTGATTCCGTTGAAAACGAACTCATTGATAGCGATACAAAAGAGATGATTGAAGGTGTCATGGAAATTTCTGAGCTTCGTGTGCGTGATATTATGATTCCTCGTCCTCAGATTATTTCGATTGACTCTCGCTTACCTCTTGAAGCCTGTGTTGATATTATTATTGAATCAGCACACTCTCGCTTTCCCGTGATCTTAGATGACGGCAAAGACACTATTCAGGGCATTTTACTGGCTAAAGATTTATTGAAATATCTCCGCCCAGACGCAGAAGCTTTTGATATGCAAGCAATTCTTCGCCCTGCTGTAATCGTGCCGGAAAGTAAACGAGTCGATAGAATGTTAAAAGAGTTCCGCTCTGAACGTTTCCATATGGCGATAGTGGTAGATGAGTTTGGTGCAGTTTCAGGTCTGGTTACCATTGAAGATATCTTAGAACAAATTGTAGGCGATATCGAAGATGAATTTGATGAGGAAGAAGTTGAGCAAATTCGCCAACTTTCTCGCCATACCTATGCTGTATTAGCACTTACGGATATTGAAAAATTCAATGAATTCTTTGCAACCTCTTTTACTGATGAAGAAGTGGATACCGTTGGTGGACTTGTTATGCAGGCTTGTGGGCATTTACCACAACGGGGGGAGCAAATTCAACTCGAAGGCATTGACTTTAAAGTAACCTCAGCAGATAGCCGCCGCTTAATTCAACTTCGTGTCACAGTGCCTGATGAACTATTAGAAAAAATGGAAAATCAGAAAAACGATACCGTTGAAGAGTAACTTTCTTAAAGTTTCATTTTGGCAACAATTACCCTATATTTCGAATAAGCCACTTTGTGGCTTAATTTTTTAGATGACTTTACTATGAATTTTGTAAAAAATCCCTCTTTTTTTACCGCTTGTATTTTAGCGTTACTGTTAGGCGCAATCGGCACATTTGCCTATTCGCCTTTTGATTATTCGTTCGTTGCATTTTTTTCTGCATTTGGGCTAATTTGGGCGGCAACACTAAAACAGCGTAAAACAGCACTTTGGGCAACCTTTATTTGGGCCGTGAGCTATTTTTGCGTTGGTGTAAATTGGATCCATGTAAGCATGATCCAATTCGGTGGCGTCCCGTTAATTGTGAGTTATTTAGCCGTTTTCTTATTAGCTTGCTATTTAGCACTTTACCCTCTCACGTTTGCATTTATAGCACAACGCTTTCAGATTAAAAATCCGTTTGCCCTTGCAAGCCTTTTTACGTTTACTGAATACTTACGTGGCGTGGTATTTACCGGATTCCCTTGGCTACAATTTGGTTATAGCCAAATTGATACCCCATTCGCCAATATTGCTCAAGTTTTCGGTGTCGAAGGGCTAACCTTCTTTGTGATGCTCATTGCCGGCTACCTCGTGCTTTTAATTAAAAATGAAGGTAAAGCAATGATTTCCAGCACAGCTATGGCGTTTATTTTAGCATTGGCCTGTGCAACTCGATTATTCTCTTTCGTTGCAACAGATACAGAAAAATCACCTCTTACTGTGAGTTTAGTGCAAGGAAATATCGAACAGAAAATGAAGTGGGATCCTGAGCACTTCGATTATACGGTAAGAACTTATCTTCATTTAGTCACACCGCTATTAGGGAAAAGTGATGTCGTGATTTTACCGGAATCGGCTATCCCTGCGCTGGAGAGCCAAATACAACCGCTTATTCGCACACTTCAACAAGTGGCAAGCGATAAAGATAGCGATATCATTATGGGAACGCTTTATCAAAATAGCCAAAATGCGTTGTTTAATAGTGCGATTGTCCTTAATCATGAGCCTTATCAATCCGATAAGGTGGCACGATACAATAAACACCATCTTGTTCCTTTTGGAGAATACGTCCCTTTTGGAAACATGCTAGATTGGATGCGTGAAGTTTTTGTTTTACCGATCAACCTTTCTCAAGGCCATTTTATTCAATCACCGCTTGAAGCTAAAAATCATCGTTTCAATACCGCGATTTGCTATGAAATCATCTTTGGAGATCAAGTTCAGAAAAACCAAAAAGACGCTCATGCCGATTATTTATTAACGATTACCAATGATGCTTGGTTCGGTACCTCTATCGGCCCTTGGCAACACTTTCAAATGGCAAGAATGCGTGCATTAGAATTAGGGAAACCGTTGCTCCGTGCAGCAAATACAGGAATTACCGCCATTGTAAATGCAGATGGTAGCGTTGCCGACCAACTCCCGCAATTCGAAGCGAATGTATTAACCGCACAAATTTCTCCAACGGTAAGTTCAACACCGTTTAGCCAATGGGGCAATTCTCTCATTTATGGATTGAGTTTATTGATTTTGGTAAGCGGTTGGATTATTAAAAAATTTAGCTATTTTTCTAAAGGTTAATCACTAAAAATGCTCTATCTATTTAACTAATAGATAGAGCATTTTTGTTTTTATGCATCATTTTTTATAAGATAGACACAATCTTAATTAATCAATAAGGAAGTAAATTATGTCATTAAATCATATTGGTATTAATACTGAATCCGCTGAAAAATTAGCAAAAGAGTTAAATGGCTTGCTCGCAACATATCAAGTTTTTTACATGAATGTTCGCGGCTACCATTGGAATATCAAAGGCGTAAACTTCTTTGAATTACACGCTAAATTTGAAGAAATTTATGATGATCTTGTTGTGAAAATTGATGAAATTGCAGAACGTATCTTAACATTGGGTCATACGCCAAGTAATGCATATAGTGAGTATCTCAAAACTTCACGTATTCAAGAACACGTTAATGCAACAACAGCAAGCCAATGCCTTACCGGTACATTAGAAGGTTTCAAAACATTACTTATTCAACAACGTGAAATTTTAAATCTTGCAAGTGAAGCGGATGATGAAGGTACAGCGTCTCAAATGAGCGACTATATTAAAGAGCAAGAAAAATTAATTTGGATGTTCTCTGCCTCAGCCGCTTGTGGTGTTTGCCAAGGCTAATTTGACAAATAAACTCACTCAAATCGAGTGAGTTTATTTTTATCTCATTTTCATCACATAATCGACCATCATTTTGGCGATATTAAGCCCTGTCGCTTTTTCAATACCTTCAAGTCCAGGGCTTGCATTGACTTCTAAAACCATCGTTCCATGATGAGAACGTAAAAGATCGACACCAGCAATATCTAATCCGATAACCTTAGCTGCATTGAGAGCAATTTGCTTTTCTGCTTCACTTAACACAATTTTTTCAGCTGAACCGCCCTGATGTAAATTAGCACGAAATTCCCCTTCAGAACTTTGGCGTTGCATAGCTGCAACTACTTGATTTCCTATAACAAATGCCCGAATATCCTGTCCTTTAGCCTCCGCAATAAAATGTTGCGTTAATACAGGAAGATTAGCTTGCTTTAATGTATCTAATACACTCTGCCCGCTTCGCTGATTTTCAATTAACATTACACCAACACCTTGTGAGCCAGACAAAGTTTTCACAACCAAAGGGTATTGATGTAATGCTAATAATTCAGTATTGCTTACCTCGCTCCCAGCGAAACTACTCATAGGTACAGGAATATTATTCGCTAATAATTTTTGTAAACTTTGCCATTTATCGCGAGCTAAACGAAAAGCCTCTGAGCGATTTAACACTTTAATCTGCCGGCTTTCAAAATGTTGTAAAACCCGACAACCCATTTCCGTGCTTGATGAACCAAATCGAGGTAATACCGCATCATATTCAGGCAATAAATAAGCTGGCTTACAATTTTTATCGTATCGCTCCCCTTCTTGATAAAAAAGCTGAAATACCGGCTTATCTTGTTCAAAATTTAAGCTTAACAGCATTCTATTTGGATCAAGAATATCTAATTGAATACCCTGTTCTTCACAAGCTTCTTTTAAACGTTGGCAGCTGTATAAGCGAGGCTCTCGGCAAAGCATTAACCATCTCATTTTTTTAGAAGCCCTTGCTTTTGGAAAAATGGAAGAATATGTGGACGCACCGGCTTCGCTAATGTTTTTTTAATCGCAGCTTGCTACTCTTGAGGTTCGCCTATTCTTTGTTGATAATATGCCGACAGCGTTTGGTTATAACCTTGTAATGCTTGTTGATCTATAGGTTGATACTGATTTTCATAGCACATCAAAGTTTGTGGTAAACGTGGTTTTAATGCAGGATCTTGCGCTGGATAACCTAAACATAGTCCAAACAGCGGCACACAATGTTCAGGTAAATTAAGCAATGAAGCAGTTTTTTCAATATCATTTCGCAAAGCGCCGATATAAACTCCGCCTAATCCTAATGATTCTGCGGCAATGAGCACATTCTGAGCCATAATGCCTGCATCAACAGCCCCGATTAAACTTACTTCTGCCCAATCCAATTGAACATCCGGTACAAGTTGTTTGTGTTTATGAAAGTCGATACAAAATACCCAAAATTCCGCAGCTTCTGATACATATGCCATTTGCGTAATCTCTCTAAATCCTTGACGAATTTCTGGTGAGGTTACTCGAATGATCGAAATACATTGCAAATGATTTGAGGTTGAGGCCTGTCTGCCGGCATCAATTAGCGTATTGATGATCTCTGTGGGAATCGGTTGTTGAGTGAATTGACGAATAGAACGATGAGATAAAATTGTCTCAAGTGCAGATTTACTTTGCATATTGCCTCCTATTAAAAAAACGGTAAGATTTGCAAAATACATCACAAATCAAACCGCTTATCTTACTCCAGTTTATCTAGATATTGTTTACCGCCAAGTGCTGAAACTTGCCGAACAATCCATGCTTGTCTTTTCCGCATTGTTGGCCCTGGTTTATCTACTCGGTAAATTAATGGATTAGGCAAAGATGCCGCTAATAAAGCTGACTCTTGTAACGTAAGCTGCTTCGCTGATTTTTTAAAAAACGCTTGTGCAGCAGCTTCAACCCCAAAAATCCCTTTACCAAATTCGGCGATATTAAGATACACCTCTAAAATACGCTCTTTGCCCCAAACATTCTCAATCACAAAGGTTAAAGGCAATTCAATACCTTTACGTACCCAACTTTGCCCATGCCATAAGAACATGTTTTTGACTGTTTGTTGCGAAATGGTCGAGCCTCCACGAATTTTCTTCGATTTGGCATTTCGCTCTAAAGCAACTTGAATGGCATTTAAATCAATACCGAAATGGCTTTCAAATTTTTGATCTTCCGAAGCAATCACGGCCATCTGCATTTGCCAAGCAATATTATCTAGGCTAACCCACTTTTTCTTAATATCATACTTCTGCCCCTCAATAAGATTCGCTGCTTTTTGTTGAATCATATAAGACGAATAAGGCACTGGTACGATGCTAAAAAGCAAGATAAGTCCAAATAATCCCCCTAATAGTGGCGTGGCAAAGCGACTCAAGCCAAACCACGTCCAACCTAATTTCGAGCTAATCTCTTTAGGGATAAAAAAATCGACACCTAATTTAAACAAGCGGTTAAAAATGCCATTCGTTTTGCGACTTTTTCTACGCTTTGCCATTTAGTTTCTCATTAACCCAATTTAAAAATTGCGGATCTAATGTTTTGAGCATATTCGAACCACGCGTAATGGTTGCCGCACTGGTATTCAATTTTTGTTGAATTTCACGTTGTGATGACTCATTTTTTAATAAATGTTCCACAATTTGAGTACGTAAACCAAGCGAACCTCGCTCATCCGCCGTTAAGAAAAGCTCAAAAAATTCAGTTAATTTATCTTCGGCAACCGCTTGACGTAATAAGGTGACAAACTGTTGCCATTCTTTAGGATCTCGTTGATGATAAACCGTTTTCATAGACTCCGCTTACTCAAAATTATTTTTTCGTTTTCTTTCCACCACGCTGATCATCTAATTCCGCACCTTTTGGTACACTAAATTTGAATAAATCAGAAGAAACATTTGCCGTTGTGATATTACGTAACACGTATAAATTACTTTGCCCATCACGTTCAATGGTGCTAAAGCCTTTCATTACACCATTTGCATCAATACGCACATCAAATTGTTTTAAACTGCTTTTTTTCGATTTTGGTTTTAGCACAAAAGAGTCCATATTTTGGGTAACATCATATTGATCCCAATGACTTTTATTATTGCTGGTCAGTAACACAAACGGCGTATTATTTACCGCATCTTGCACCGTGTTTACCGTAACTTGTGAAACAAAAGGGTCGTAAAACCATAAATTTGCACCGTCAGAAACAATTAAATTTTCCTGTGGCGATTTCGTATCCATACGGAATAAATTTGGGCGTTTCACTTGGAATTTACCTTGTCCGGATTGAATTTGTTTACCTTTGCTTGAACGTACCGTTTGAGCAAAGTCCGCACTGTACTGGCTAACTTTCTCTAAACGATTTTGTAATTCTGCAACAGCCTGAGCATCAGCAAAAGCTGAGCCTGCTAAAGAAAATAATGCTAATCCGAATAATGATTTTTTCATAATTTGTTTCATTT
Organism: Actinobacillus porcitonsillarum; assembly: GCF_003101015.1. NCBI lineage: Bacteria > Pseudomonadati > Pseudomonadota > Gammaproteobacteria > Pasteurellales > Pasteurellaceae > Actinobacillus > Actinobacillus porcitonsillarum. The sequence continues at coordinate 2,023,898 of NZ_CP029206.1, forward strand.
GTTGTCCTTTTTGTGTTAAAGATTTTTCTCTTTGACCATTAAATTTGTTATCTAGTTCCTTGAGTGTAATAGGAAGTTAATGAGCCTCATCCCAATTATCACCAACACCAACCTCTGCAATTAAAGGAACATTTAACTGAATGGCTTTTTCCATTTCGGCTTTAATTACCGCAGAATAATGTTCAACTTTATCCTCTTTCACTTCAAACACCAATTCATCGTGAACTTGCATAATCATTTTGATTTCATCGGAATGTTGAATAACACGGTCAATGCCAATCATCGCAATTTTAATAATATCTGCTGCCGTCCCTTGCATTGGAGCATTGATCGCAACCCGTTCTGCCGCTTTACGGCGCATTGCATTACTGGATTTTATTTCCGGTAAATATAAGCGTCTACCCAACAAGGTCTCCACATAACCTTTTTCTGCGGCTTTTGCTTTTATATCCGTCATAAATTGTAAAACATTAGGATAACGGTTGAAATAGGCTTCCATATACTGCTTTGCATCGGCTCGGGAAATACCGAGCTGATTAGACAAACCAAATTCAGACATACCATAAATTAAGCCGAAGTTAATCGCTTTTGCATTACGGCGTTGTTCGCCTGTTACCTCATCTAATGGCACACCAAAAATTTCTGAAGCCGTTGAACGGTGAATATCTTTCCCTTCTGCGAAGGCTTTTAACATCCCCTCATCATTTGCCAAATGTGCCATAATACGTAGCTCAATTTGCGAATAGTCCGCTGCCACGATTTTATAGCCTTTACGAGCAACAAATGCTTGGCGAATACGTCTTCCCTCTTCATTTCGAATAGGAATGTTTTGCAAATTCGGATCACTTGAAGAAAGACGCCCCGTTGCTGTTACGGCTTGATGATAAGAAGTATGCACTCGCCCTGTTTTAGCGTTAATCATTAACGGCAATTTATCCGTATAAGTCGATTTAAGTTTGCTCAATCCTCGATGCTCGATTAACAATTTTGGCACACGATGTCCCATCATTGCTAATTCCTCTAACACTTCTTCATTTGTCGAAGCAGCCCCTTTCGGTGTTTTCTTCAAAATCGGCAAGCCTAACTTTTCAAACAGAATTTCTTGAAGCTGTTTGGTTGAGGCTAAATTAAACACCGAACCGGCTTCACTGTGTACCTCTTGTTCCAGCTCAGCTAAACGGCGCTCAATTTCATCAGATTGTTGCTTTAATTTAGCCGGGTCAATCAACACCCCGTTACGCTCAATGCGAGAAAGCACGCTTACCAATGGTAATTCAATTTCATCGAATAATTTAACCAACGCTGGCTCTTGTGCTAATTGCGACCATAAAACTTGATGAAGTTTCATCGTAACATCAGCGTCTTCAGCGGCATATTCCGCGGCGGTGCTGATTTCAATTTGATCAAAAGTCAGTTGATTTTTACCTTTGCCGGCAATGGTTTCAAACTCAATGGTTTTATGCCCAAGATAGCGCCCCGCCAAATCGTCCATATTATGACGACCGGTGCTATTTAAGGTATAAGATTCCAACATCGTATCAAACGCTACGCCTTGCACATTAATGCCGTGATTAGCAAAAACGGTTAAATCGTATTTAATATTTTGCCCGATTTTTTTAATCTCCGGATTTTCCAAAATCGGTTTTAATTGCGCTAAACAAGCGGTTAAATTTAGCTGATTTTTTGCTAATTCATAGCCAACCGTTTCCATCTCATTGGCAAATAAATCGCCTTGCCCTGCGGAAGCGGTAACCAATGTTTTATGCGCCAGTGGAATATAACAAGCCTCGCCGTTAGCTAGAGCTAATGAAACCCCAACTAAATTGGCACTCATCGAGTCAAGCGAGTCGGTTTCGGTGTCTAGTGCAATACATTTCTCTGCTTGCATTTTCTCAAGCCAACGATTTAATGCCGCCATTTCTGTAATGGTTTCATACTTAGAACGGTCAATGTCCACTTTTGCAAAAGTTGGCTCATTTTGCACCGCTTGTGTCGCTTCATAAGCATTTGGCGTTCTCACTTTTTCCGTTTGCGTAACCGGATTTGCACCACCTTTCACTTCGCTTAACCATTTTTTAAATTCATATTGGCTAAATAATGCAACCAACTCATCGTGATTTTGCGGCGAAGTGGTTAATTGATCGTGACGAAATTCTAATTCAACATCCGTTTTAATCGTTGCCAATAAATAGGAGAGATCTGCCATCTCTTTTTCTGCTTCTAATTTAGGCGCAAATGTTTTTGCCCCACGGAAAGAAAGCTCCGCCACTTTATCTAAATTTTGATAAATCGTCTGAATAGAACCAATCCCCTGCAATAAGGCTAACGCAGTTTTTTCGCCTACGCCTTTTACACCGGGAATGTTATCGGAAGAGTCTCCACGTAATGCCAAATAGTCGATAATCAACTCAGGTGGAATACCATATTTTTCAATCACACCATCTCGGTCTAGCAACGTATTGGTCATCGTGTTAATCAACATAATATGCTCATTAACCAACTGCGCCATATCTTTATCGCCAGTACTAATCAAGACATCTTTGCCATCTTTCGCTGCTTGAACAGCAAGCGTGCCAATCACATCATCGGCTTCTACGCCTTCAATTGAAATCAGCGGAATACCTAATGCTTTGATAATGGTGTGAAGCGGTTGAACTTGCGCCCGTAAATCATCGGGCATCGGTGGACGATGAGATTTATATTGTTCAAACAACTCATCTCGGAATGTTTTGCCTTTTGCATCAAATACCACCGCAATATGGCTTGGCTCAACTTGAGCAATCAAACTTTTTAGCATATTTAATACGCCATACATTGCGCCGGTTGGCTCTCCATTCTTATTGCTTAAAGGTGGAAAAGCGTGGAAAGCTCGATAAAGATAGGAAGAACCATCGACAAGAACAAGGGGATTAGATGCAATTTTAGCCATTAAAATCTCGATATGTGTTAATTAATTACGGAAGGGATTATACAACAAAATGTAAGAACCAAACTAGATTAAACACGATGCATCGTCATACGACATAGCTTTGAGCTTAAGAAGGTTTGTGTCACAACAGAGAATAAAAAATGATAGGCGTTATTACACGATAAGGGCAGAGTTTATCCCTGCCCGAAAAAATATCAATATCGCAATAGGAGGGTTTCCCCTACATAAATTTATAAAAAACAGCACTATATTTACGCCTTATCTTTTAATAGTGCAATAATCTCTTTCAAGGCGACAATTTCCTCATTTTTCTGAGCAAGCATTTCATCTTTATGAGCGATAGTCAGTTTTAATTTTTCAATTTCGGCAGTGAGATTTTCAGGATTTCCATAATAATTCGTATTATTGGCGTGTTCGTTCATCAAAAATAGAACGCCTTTTCCCTCACAATTCATTAGTTCCAACACATCAATATTAAAAATTTGAGCAATTTGTTCGAGTTTATGTAAATTAAGTTTTGTTTCACCACGTTCAATTTTAGCGTAACCGTTGGTGGACATATTCATTTTTGCCGCCATCTCTTCTTGCGACCATTGGTTCATTTCTCGCACCATACGGATTTTTTCATTAACACTCACAAATTGCCCCTTTTCTTGATTTGTCCACCCACAAATTGAGTGGATTCCCCACACCGTTTGTTGTTAGCGGAAGATTAAGCCTACTTTTAAAATAGCTCGTATTTTACACATATTTTCGTTAAATAACACTTTAAAATAAGGACTTTCTATGCGTTTGTCAGTTAAAACAGCAGCAATGGCGATTTTGGTTTCATTAGGCGTAACAGCTTGTAGCTCAGGCGGTGGTGGCGGTGGCTCATCTGCACCGACTGATAACCTGGAGCAAGCAAAGCAAATTGAAGCCTTAAAAAAACAGGTGGAAGCCGAGCAACAAGCGGTTAAATCTGCGCAAAATAATGCAAATCAGGCTTCAGAAAAAGTAAAAGCGAGTGAAACAGCTAAAGCAAAAGCGGAAGCTGAACTGGCAAAAGCACAACAAGCGTTAAAAAATGCAGAAAATGCCACTGTAGCAGAAAAAACAAAAGCACAAGCTGCTGTAGATAAAGCTGCTCAAGATTTAGCCGCAGCACAGCAAGCCGTTAAAAATGCCGAAGCAGCTACTGCTGCAGAACAAGCCAAAGCGCAAACGGCAGCAGAAAAAGCGGCACAAGATTTAGCCGCAGCGCAACAAGCCGTTAAAAACGCCGAAGCGGCGACAGCAGCGGAGCAAGCCAAAGCGCAAGCAGCTGCGGATAAAGCCACTAAAGACTTAGCCGCAGCGCAACAAGCGGTTAAAAATGCCGAAGCAGCGACTGCTGCAGAACAAGCTAAAGCTCAAGCAGCTGCGGATAAAGCCGCTAAAGATTTAGCCGCAGCGCAACAAGCGGTTAAAAATGCGGAAGCAGCAACGGCAGCGGAACAAGCTAAAGCCCAAGCAGCGGCAGAGAAAGCTGCGCAAGACTTAGCCGCAGCGCAACAAGCAGTTAAAGCTGCGGAAGCAGCCACTGCTACAGAACAAGCTAAAGCTCAAGCAGCAACGGAAAAAGCAGCTAAAGATTTAGCCGCAGCACAGCAAGCGGTCAAAAATGCTGAAGCGGCGACTGCTGCAGAACAAGCCAAAGCGCAAGCAGCTGCGGATAAAGCCACTAAAGACTTAGCCGCAGCGCAACAAGCGGTTAAAAATGCCGAAGCGACAACTGCAGCAGAACAAGCTAAAGCGCAAGCGGCAGCAGAAAAAGCAGCTCAAAATTTAGCAGCGGCACAACAGGCAGTAAAAAATGCCGAAGCGGCAACTGCTAAAGAAAAAGAGAAAGCACAAGCAGCTGCAGAAAAAGCGGCTCAAGATTTAGCAGCGGCACAACAGGCAGTAAAAAATGCCGAAGCAGCAACTGCTAAAGAAAAAGAGAAAGCACAAGCAGCTGCAGAAAAAGCGGCTCAAGATTTAGCAGCGGCACAACAGGCAGTAAAAAATGCCGAATCAGCAACAGCTGCAGAACAAGCTAAAGCACAAGCTGCTGCAAAAAAAGCAGCTCAAGATTTAGCGGCTGCACAACAGGCAGTAAAAAATGCTGAAAATGCAACCGCTGCAGAAAAAGCTAAGGCTCAAGCAGTGGCAGAAAAAGCGGCTCAAGATTTAGCGGCTGCACAACAAGCGGTAAAAAATGCCGAAGCGGCAACTGCAGCAGAGCAAGCTAAAGCTCAAGCAGCGGCAGAAAAAGCGGCTCAAGATTTAGCGGCAGCACAACAGGCAGTAAAAAATGCCGAAGCGGCAACTGCAGCAGAACAGGCTAAAGCTCAAGCGGCGGCAGAAAAAGCAGCTAAAGCATTGGAAGAAGCTCAATCCAAAATTACCACATTGGAAGAAGAATTAGCTCCTATTAGAGCAGAAGCAGAAAGAATACGTTTAGAAGCAGAGGCAGAGGCTAAGAAATGGGAGTTTTTAACCCAAGACAACACTTGGAGATTTTTGAAAACTAATATATCAGGCAATAGTATTAGTAAGAATAATAAATTAAGAATTACAGACTCATATTCAGTGATTCTTTCTGGAAAATTAGAATCAGGAGAATTACAAAAAGGGATTAATTTTGGAGATTATAATATATCAGATCAAGTTAATTCTATACCTGTTTATGCTAGTAGAAACACTTTGTCAGGAAAAAAAGAAGAACATATTTTGAATGCTAATTTTGTCAATCAACAATATTCAACTTATCTAGCTTGGAGCGTAAACACAGATTCAATTAGTAGTTCGGATGTGGCATTATGGACAGATGTCATTTCATTACCTACACAAAGTTCTAGTGAATATCTCAAAAGAGCAACTAAGGCTGTTTATACTGGTAAGGTAATAAAAATAAACAATAAAGGGATTGCTCCTATAACTGGTGATTTCAAATTAAACGTAGATTTTCAATCTGAAAAAGTGAATGGAGAAATCACTAATTTAGAAGGAAATAATTATCAACTATATGATGGCACTATCACAATTTCAGGGCAGCAAGTTAAATTCTCAGGGCAAAGTAATTATCCTGAAGTAAATCCAAGATATGATGGAATTTTTGCAGGACCAAATGCGGAAGAAGTAGTCGGAACTACGGGGAATGATTTAAGCTTTGGAGGTAAACGCCAATAATTGATCGCACGGGCGGGGATAAACCCCGCCCCTACGAATCCTACAATATATTTTCAAGAATCAATAAACAGCACTTGATTAAATAAAAAATTCAAAATGAAAAAATATCTCCCCCTTACCCTTTTTATTCCCTTAGTTGCCAACGCTAATCCCGATCTAGCAATTAAACCTGCCGAGCCTACATTACCAAAACAAGCGGTTATTTTTTCAGAAAAATCCGCAAATAGTGAGGAAATCACGTTAACCCAAGAGCTGATCAGTAAGCCTGAACTGACTCGTCAAATGTTAAATCGGGCGATTGATAGCCGACAATTTCATTTATTGCCTGAACTGGTGCGGATTTACCAACAAACACCTAATCCCGATTTGATACTGATCGATTATGCCAACGGCATTATTTTGGCAAGCCAAGGGGATTATAAAACGGCAATTGATCTCTATCGTGGCATTATTGCGAAGCACCCTAATTTTCAGCCTGTGCGTTTTCGTTTGGCGCAAATGTTGTTTGAAGATCGGCAAAATGAAGCCGCACTTTCACAATTTCGTAAGCTACAAGCAGACGGATTACCGCCTCAAATTGCAAATGGGGTGGAACAATATATTGCCGCTATTCAAAAACGTTCGGATTGGTCTTTCGATTTTGGTATTAATTATTTGCACGAAAGCAATGTTAATAATGCCTCAAATTCGCCTTATGTTTGGATTGGGAATGTACCGTTTAAGAAAACGGAAGAGTCGTTACCGCAATCAGCAAATGGGCTAAGTTATCATCTCAATTTGGCTAAAAATTGGAATGTCAGCGGCTCGCACTATCTACATTTTGAGAACCAATTTAGCGGAAAATCCTATTGGGATAATCATCAATTTGACGATCAGCAAAACCGTTCAAGCCTTGGCTACCAATATCAAAATGCTCAAAGTCGTCTTGCCTTTTTGCCTTATTACGAAATGCGTTGGTATGGTAATCATCGCTACAATCACGGCTATGGGGTTCGAGTTGAAGCCGAACATTGGCTTGCTTCTCAATGGCAACTTTCTACCGCAGGCGAGATGGGCAAGCTCAAACATCGGGGCGAAAATCAGCTGGCAGATAGCACGACATTATTTGGTTCTGCCACGCTACTTTATGCCTTTAATGCGAAAAGTTATCTCTATGGCGGTGTAGATTTGTTGCGAGATAGGACGCTAGAGCGTTCTTTGGCTTCCAAACGTTATACTGGGCGAATCGGTTGGGGACAGGAATGGTGGGGCGGCATTTCCAGCCGTATTCAGCTCAGTTATGGAAAGCGTGAATTTGACCAAGCTCACCGCATTTTTAATCAAGTACGTCAAGATAGAGAGTTAGGTCTGAACGTTACACTTTGGCATCGTAACCTGCATTTTTGGGGAATTACGCCGAAAATCAGCTATCAATATCAGCGTGTGAACTCAAATTTAGCAGATCTTCATTCGTATAAACGAAATCGGGTTTATTTGAGTTTTGAGAAGACGTTTTAATAGAGAAGATATTTACGCTCAATGTTCCGCAAAAATGACCGCTTAAGCGGTCATTATGTCAGCATATACAATTTAAAGTGTCGCCGCCTTCATTTCCTTCACAAATTGCCCTAGCTCTTTTAGCAATTTGGTTTGATTAGCCAAATTCGCTTCAATGATTTTTACAATTGCCGAGCCGGAAATTGCACCATCGCAACCTAGAGCTAATGCTTCTTTTACTTGAGCCGGTTTTGCAATGCCAAAGCCTTGTAAAATAGGCGCAGAATTTGACCGCTTGAGGTTTTCAACTAAGTGATCTAAGTTGCTGGCGTGCGCTTGATTTTCAGCACTGGTTACGCCGGCACGAGAAACTAAGTAAGTATAGCCTTCGGTTAATTCTGCTACTTTTTCAATGGTCGCTTGGTCAGCATTTGGCGGGCAAATAAAGACGGGTTGAATACCATATTTTTTTGCCGTGCCGGTAAATTCTTCTGCGGCTAAAACCGGTAAATCCGCAATCAACACTGCATCAACGCCATTTTCTGCGCAACGTTTAAAGAAAACGTCCGCTGTTGGCACAAAAATTAAATTGGCACAAAGGAGTAAGCCGATTGGGATTTCAGGGTATTTTTGACGAATTTTCGCAATCAATTCAAAACAAGCATCGGTACTGTATCCGCCATCTAATGCTCGTTTATTGGCGGCTTGGATAACAGGTCCATCGAGTAACGGATCAGAAAACGGAAAGCCAAGTTCTAAGGCATCTGCACCGTTTGCAATTAAGGTTTCAATGATTTCCCACGAGCGATCAAAATTGGGATCGCATAAGGTAACAAATGGTACAAAAGCCCCTTCATTTTTCGCTTTTAATTTTGCAACACATTGATCAAAACGGCTCATTCTGCGTTCCCTCCATTTAAAATTTTATCGACCGTGAAAATGTCTTTATCGCCTCGTCCGGAAAGGTTTACCACCAGTAATTGCTCTTTTTCAGGATTTTGTTGAATGAGTTTTAAAGCATAAGCCAATGCGTGGGAAGACTCTAATGCCGGAATAATCCCTTCATTTTTTGCCAACGCTTGGAAAGCATCAAGTGCTTCTTGATCGGTAATAGACACATAATCCGCTCGTCCAATGGCATTTAAATAAGCGTGTTGCGGACCAACAGAAGGGAAATCTAAACCGGCAGAAATTGAATAGGACTCTTCAATTTGCCCGTCTTTGTCTTGCATAATCGGGGATTTCATACCGAAATAAATCCCCGTTGTGCCGTGTTTTAACGGTGCGCCGTGTTCGCCTGTTTCAATTCCTTTCCCTGCCGGTTCAACACCAATCAATTTTACCGCTGTTTCTTCAATAAAATCAGCAAACATACCAATCGCATTTGAGCCACCACCCACTGCGGCAATCACCGCATCAGGCAAGCGGTCTTCTTTTTCAAGAATTTGACGTTTAGTTTCTTCGCCAATCATTTTTTGAAATTCACGCACAATGGTCGGGAATGGGTGTGGACCGGCAGCCGTACCAATTAAGTAGTGAGTTGTTTCATAATTTGCCGCCCAATCTCGCATTGCTTCGCAACAAGCATCTTTTAACGAGCAAGAACCTTTTTGTACAGGGATAACTTCCGCCCCCATTAAACGCATACGAAATACATTCGGCGATTGACGTTCCACATCTTTGGCCCCCATATAAACCACGCAAGGCATTCCCAACATTGCACAGGCTAATGCGGTCGCAACACCGTGCTGTCCTGCGCCAGTTTCCGCAATGATACGGGTTTTGCCCATTCGTTTTGCCAATAAAATTTGCCCTAATACTTGGTTTGTTTTATGCGCTCCGCCGTGTAATAAATCCTCACGTTTTAGATAGAGCTTGGTTTTTGTTCCTTTGGTTAAATTACGACAAAGGGTTAGAGCCGTTGGGCGACCGGCATAATTTTTCAATAAATCGGTAAATTCTGCTTGAAAGCTCGGATCTTGCTGCGCTTCTACAAAAGCTTTTTCCAACTGTTTTAATACCGGCACAAGAATTTCGGGGACATACATTCCGCCGAATTCGCCGAAATAAGGGTTAAGAAGAGTGTCTGACATATTATTTTCCTGATTTCTTTTAGAGATTTTTTGCGACTTTTAAACCGGCAAAAGTTTGCGCAACCGGCATCACTTCAATACGGTTAATGTTTACGTGTTCAGGTTGCTGATTGAGCCATAAAACAATGTTGGCAATATCTTCGGGTTGAATAGATTGGACATCTTTATAAACCTCGGCGGCTTTTTCATCATCGCCACGAAAACGCACATTTGAAAACTCGGTTCCGCCACATAAGCCCGGTTCAACATTACTTACTCGAACTTTTGTGCCAACCAAATCCGCTCTTAAATTTAAGCTAAATTGGGTAACAAATGCTTTTGTTGCCCCGTACACATTACCGCCGAAGTAAGGATAATTCCCCGCAATAGAACTTAAGTTGATAATATGCCCCGAATTACGTTCAACCATTTGCGGTAAAATCAAGCGGGTTATCGTCACTAGCCCTGTAATATTGGTATCTATCATTTGCTGCCATTCAGATAAAGCAGCTTGATGAGCCGGTTCTAATCCTAAAGCTAATCCTGCATTATTTACTAATAAATCCACCGCTTGCCAGCCTTCAGGGAGGCTTGCTAATGCTTGCTTAGTGGCTTCTTCATTTCGAATATCAAATGCAAGCGGTAGAAAATGATTACCCAGTTGCGAATGTAATTCAGCTAAACGCTCCACACGTCTGCCTGTTCCGATAACTTTGTAGCCTGCTTCAATTAATTTAATACAAATTGCACGACCAAATCCTGATGTTGCGCCAGTTACGAATGCTGTTTTCATTATTTTCTTCTCCGTAAAAATGTTTGCACTACTAAAGTAGTACAAAAAAAGGGTTTATGCAAGTAAAAACGGTAGGAATTTTTGATTACTCATCCATTCCTACCGTTTATTAAACTTCATCAATCACAAATTCAAACCAATCAATCACATCTTTTTCGTGAATACCATGCGGAATTAGCACATTGGCATTTTTCACTGAATGAAGATCTTGCGAAATCAAAGGGTGCCAATCAAACAAAGGTTTCCCCTCATAAATCAGGCGATAAGCGCACGTTTTTGGCAACCAACCAAAATCAGGTAAATTCTTTTTCGTGAGTTTGGTGCAGTCGCTTTCCAGCTTAAAGCGGTTAGCATAATTGCCACAACGCCCTGTATCGACATCAAGTAAATTACAAGCAACACGGGTGTAATACAATTTTTCTCGCTTGCCTCGCCCTTGAATATATTTGCGATAGCAGCATTTTCCGCACCCATCACAGAGGGCTTCCCATTCCGCCTCATTCATTTCAAGTAATGACTTTTTTTGCCAAAAAAGCGGTTCAATTTGCAAATTTTTTTGCAACATTATCTCACCACTACTGCTGTGCCGGTCGCCACGACAATAAACATTCCTTTATCGCCGCCCATAGATTGATATTCCATAGAAACACCGACAACTGCATTTGCGCCAATCTTTTTAGCTTCCTGCTCAAGCTCTGCTAAGGCTTCTTTTCTTGCACTATTTAATTTGCTTTCATAAGCACCGGAACGTCCGCCAATCACATCGGTAATGCTGGCTAAAAAATCACGGATAAAGTTTGCGCCTGAAACGACTTCACCAAACACAAGACCTTTATATTCGGTAATCTGTTTACCATCAATCGTTGGGGTTGTTGTAATAATCATAATCTTCCTATTTCAATTGTTGTTTAAGGGATTGTAATGCCATCGCACGGTGCGAAATTTTTTTCTTTTCCGCCGTTTCTAATTCCGCAAACGAACATTGTTTTGGCGGATAGAAAAATAACGCATCATAACCAAAACCATTTTGACCACGTTCTTCTTTTAAAATTTCGCCAAAACATTCGCCAATGGCAATTTTAGGGGTTGGATCGGTTGGGTGTTGCAACATCACAATGCAACTAACAAACTTCGCCGCACGATCTTGATCTGCCACGTTCGCCATTTCTTCTAAAAGTTTTTTACGGTTGGCTTGATCATTACCATCTTCGCCTGCATAACGCGCCGAATATAAACCGGGTGCGCCGCCTAATGCCTCAACAGCTAATCCGGAGTCGTCTGCAATTGCCGGTAATCCCGTCATTTGCGAAGCATAGCGTGCTTTAATAAGTGCATTTTCGACAAAGGTTAAACCTGTTTCTTCAGGGCTTTCAATGCCAAATTCGCTTTGTGCAATCACTTCAAAACCAAATTCAGCTAATACGTCCGCCATCTCTTCTACTTTGCCTTGGTTGCCCGTGGCAAGCACAATTTTTGTTTTTTGCATAGGTTATTCTCTGGTTAGAAAAATACGATATTATGTAGCTTTTGTTTATATCACTTCGTAGGGGCAAATTACATTTGCCCCAAAACCAGCAAAGGAGCATAAGGGCGAATGTAATTCGCCCCTACATAAGGAAATTAAATTTACCTTGCAACTGCTACATCATTCCAAAAAATGAGAAAAAGGGCGAAGTATTTTCTTCGCCCATTGATTTTACTGATTAAGCTAAAATGTTTTTAGCAATTACATCACCCATTTCTGATGTTGAAATCGGTGCGGCATCATCGGCTAAATCGCCAGTGCGATAGCCATCTGCTAATGCTTTTTGAATAGCAGCTTCAATCGCATCTGCTGCTTCGTTTAAATTAAAGCTATAACGCAACATCATTGCGGCTGAAAGAATTTGCGCAATCGGGTTCGCAATGTTTTTACCGGCGATATCCGGAGCTGAACCACCTGCCGGCTCATATAAACCAAAGCCTTTTTCATTTAAACTCGCTGATGGCAACATTCCCATTGAACCGGTAATCATCGCCGCTTCATCAGAAATAATATCGCCAAAGATATTTGAGCAAAGTAAGATGTCAAAAGACTCCGGTGCTTTAATAAGCTGCATTGTCGCATTATCAATATACATATGCTCTAACGTTACTTCCGGATACTCTTTAGCAATTTCGGTTACCGTTTCACGCCATAAAATCGAGCTTGCTAATACGTTGGCTTTGTCCACAGAAGTAACACGTTTTTTACGTTTCATTGCCGACTCAAAGGCTACACGTGCAATACGTTCGATTTCATATTTGTAATAGACTTCCGTATCAAATGCTTTAGTTTGTGCGCCTTCGCCTTCACGTCCTTTTGGTTGTCCAAAATAGATACCACCAGTTAGCTCACGCACTACCACCATATCAAAGCCTTTTGCTGCAATATCCGCACGTAATGGACAGAATTTTTCTAAGCCTTTATAAAGTGCCGCAGGGCGTAAATTACAGAATAGAGAAAAATGTTTACGTAGTGGTAATAATGAACCACGTTCAGGCTGTTCATCCGGCGGTAAATTTGCCCATTTAGGACCGCCCACCGAACCGAATAAAATCGCATCGGCTTCTTCACAGCCTTTTAACGTATTTTCCGGTAAGGCTTTACCTTGCGCATCAATCGCAGCACCACCGATATTAAAATGATTAAAATTGAGCTTAAAACCAAATTTTTGTTGTGTTGCTTCAAGCACTTTAATGGCTTGAGCCATCACTTCAGGGCCAATACCGTCCCCTGCTAAAACCGCAATGTTGTAAGTTTGCATACTATCCTCAATTTATGTGAAATATAAAATAAATCCGCCTTATTCTAACTAAAAAGCGAATTATGAGCTAGAATTAACTTTTGCACCAAGGAAATAAAATGAAGCCCGTTTTAATCAAAATACTTCTTTTGGTATTTTTCAGTCTAAATTTAACCGCTTGTGGCACTATTGTCAGTTTATCAAGTGGCGATTATGCCGTTTATGGCGGTGTGTCAAATGATTTTTCGGTCATCCAACAAGGTGGCATATTAAGCGTACTGGCGGTTATTGATCTTCCATTAAGTTTTGTACTTGATACATTGATGCTTCCTGTTACGCTCAGTCAATAGATTAACTATGCTAAAATATATTTTTTACGGCAATCTCATATTTAAAGGATAACTTATGCCAAACCAACATCTTCTTACTGCCCAAGGGGAGCGTATTGCTATTGTATCCGGCTTACGTACGCCCTTTGCTCGCCGTGATACAGGCTTTAAAGATGCTTATGCAACCAGCTTAGGAACCATGGTCACCAATGAATTATTAAGCCGTTTAGCCATTGATCGCAAAGAAATTGAGCAACTTGTTTTTGGGCAAGTTATCCAACAACCCGATATTCCAAACCCTGCACGCGAAATTGCATTAGCGCTGAATATGCCCTATTTACAATCATACAGCATTAGTAGCTCTTGCTTATCAGGCTTACAAGCTATTGCCAATGTTGCCGGCAGTATTATTAGTGGCTCGATTTCTAGCGGTATTGCCGGTGGGGCAGACTCTATTTCAAATGCACCGATTAGCATTAGCCCTCGTGTTATCTATAAATTTAAATCGATCTTTAAAGCGGAAACTTTAGATGAAAAATTCCGCCGTTTTCGCAATTTTTCGTGGAGCGATTTCAAACCTCACGGTGTCAATTTAAAGGATTTTACAACGCAACTCTCTGTGGCTGAGATCTCGGAACAAATGGCTCAAGATCATCAAATCAGTCGTGCGGAACAAGATGAATTTGCCCGTTACTCCAACGAAAAAGCCGCTAATGCATGGAAATTAGGGGTATTTAAAGATGAAGTTATGCAATCTGTTCCTCGTCCATACACGGATTTTGTGGTTGCCGATACACTCATCAATGCGGCAACTAAACCACAATACTACCAACGCTTTAACCCGATTGTGAATAAGCCTTACGCCACCGTAACAGAAGCCAATATTCCACAACCGATGGACGGAGCTGCTGCTGTTCTGTTAATGAATGAAAGTAAGGCTAAAAATTTAGGACTAGAGGTATTAGGTTATATCCGTAGCTATGCGATTACCGGCAATGATATTTGGCAAAATATGTTTGCAGGTGCGACGGTTGCCAGTGCTTCTGCATTAACACGAGCCGGTTTAACGCTCCAAGATATGGATTACATTGATATTCATGAAACCTCCGCAAGCCAAATGATTATGAATATTCGTTTATTTGAATCAGATGAATTTGCAAAAAATCAACTCAATCGTACCGCTTGTTTGGGCAAAATTGATATGGAAAAACTCAACCATTTAGGCGGTTCTATTGCCTTTGGTAACCCTCGAGCGGTAACCAGTTTAAGAACGGTAATTCAATCTCTCCATGCTCTCAAGCGTAAGGGGGGAGGTATTTCATTAGTGGCTTCAAGCGGTTTAGGCGGCTTAGGAGCAGCAATGGTTTTAGAAAGTGAATAATGGCAGGATAAATCTATGACAGAACAAATTGAATTAACCTTAAATCCGGAAAATACGGCTTTTCATGTGGAAATTGATCAGAACCGTATCGCCGTTGTTCATATTCTTACCCAAGATAGCGATGCCAACTGGCTTCCTGAAACCTTTGTTGAGGAGCTAAGAAGCATTATTGGTAAAGTCATTTATCAGCAAGCCCGCGCAGTGTTATTTATTTCTGCCCGTAAACAGAACTTTATTCAAGGTTTTAAACCGAGTATTTTGACAGAAAAAAATGAAGCGTTACTCAAACAATTTTCACAAGAAGCGCAAGCCATTATGCGAGAGTTAAATACCCTAAAAGTGCCGGTTGTGGCAGCCATTGACGGTAACTGTTTTAGCGTAGGATTAGAGCTGGCTTTGGCTTGTGATTACCGCATTGCTTCAGATGAAATCTATACACAATTCGCACTGCCACAAATTCGCTCGGGCATTTTACCTTTTGCCGGTGGAACACAACGTTTACCTCGCTTAATTGGATTAGTCCCAGCCACGGAACTCTTACTCTCGGGCGATAAAGTCAATGTCGAACAAGCCTTAAAATTAGGGCTTATTGATATGGCTGTACCTGCCAACAGACTCTTCCAAGTGGCTTACCAACGATTACTTGATAACCAAGTGCAAAAAATCGATCCAAAACGACCGCTTACGCCATTAAAAAAATGGCGTAAACAGCTTGAAGGAAATCAATACTATCGTAATAAAGTGTTAGATCGTCTCGAAAATCGTGCTTGGCAACGTACTTTCGGTAATTATCCAGCCGTTCAAGAACTGATTGAATTGCTTAAAGAGCCTCACTTTAGAGCCGGTTTACATTTAGAACAGCAATTACTGGCTAAACTTTTTCAAACAGAAACCTCTAGAGTGCTGATTGATTTAAAACGCACCGAACGTACCATGAAAGATAAATATGCCATTCGAGGCAATGTGCAAGATATTTCACAAGTAAGTATTCTTGGTTCAGGCTACATGGGAGCAGGCATCGCTTATCTGACCGCAAATTATGCTCAAGTGCCGGTGCGTATAAAAGATATTCACCCTTCTGAAATTCAGAAGGCGCTACGCACCTGTTTTGAATTGATGCAAAAAGAAGCTGAACATAAGAAAATTTCCTCCGGCGTGATGATTCAAAGAATGAATTTGATTACAGGTGGCGAGCGATTAGTGGCGGCAAAATCGACAGATTTTGTGATTGAAGCAGTTTATGAGGATCTCAAACTCAAGCAAAGAATGTTGCAAGAAAGTGAAAATTACTACAATGATCATGCAATTTTCGCAACAAATACCTCCACGTTATCGATTAAGGAAATTGCAAGTGTTGCGCAACGTCCGCAAAATGTCATTGGCTTCCATTATTTTAGTCCGGTAACAACTCAACCCATGGTCGAGATTATCCCTCACGAGGGAACATGCGAGCATACAATTGCCACGGCGATCCACTTTGCCATTCAACAAGGCAAAGTGCCTCTTTTAGTTTCAGATACCCGAGGCTTTTTCATTAACCGCATTTTAACGCCATTACTGCTTGAGGCGATTGAATGTTTAATTGATGGGGAATCGATTGAATTTATCGACCGCTCGTTACAAGAGTTTGGTTTTAAATTAGGGCCTCTAGCTATCATTGATGAAATGGGACTAGACGTATTAGTTAAATCTAACCCGACTTTAGTTGATGCCTTTGGCGAGCGTTTTGTGATGCCTCAGGCGGTCAATTTATTGATCCGCAATGAGCGTAAAGGGTGTAAAAATAAACGAGGTTTTTATCTCTATAATACGCAAGGCGAACGTGTACAAGAGGATAAAAGTATTTATCACGTCATGGAAACAATCGCCCAGAATGATTTGGAAGCAGAAGAAATTGCTCGCCGTTGTATCCTACGAATGATCAATGAAGCGGCTTGGTGCTTACAAGAAAATGTCATTCAATCTGCTGAAGAAGGCAATGTTGCCTCGGTATTAGGCGCTCACTTCCCACAATTTAGAGGGGGGATTTACGCTTATATAGAAAAAATCGGAGCCAAAGAGATTGTTCGCCAACTTCGATTACACGAAACACGCTATGGAAAACGCTTCAAACCTTGTGATTGGTTGGTTCAGCAGGCAGAATAATTCGTTTTTACAAGCGGTTTAATTTCTACTAACATTTACATAAAATTTAAATAAATTGAGGTTTTCAATATGAAAAAATCTACCATTGCTCTTTCAGTGATTGGGCTATTAGGTGCTGCTACTGTTGGCGGTAGTTACTTTACGGGCAAAATCGCAGAAGAAAAATTTAACGATTATATTGCCCAAACGAATCAATATTTTCAAAAGCATAGTTCTGATGCTTTTGGTGCTGAAATTAAAGAGATGAAATTTGAACGCCATTGGTTTAGTTCTGACGTATCTTATATGTTAGATCTTAAAATTGGCGAATCTAAAATTCCTCTTCAATATAATGATAAACTTTATCACGGTCCATTCCCAATGAATCGTGTCATGTTGGGTAAATTAACTCCTGTGGCAGCCAGCTTAGAAAGTAATATTAACACGCCAGCAGAATTAAAAGAGTGGATTGCTACCCCTCTGTTAGGTACCGCTCGCACGGATATTGGCTATGATGAAAGTTATAGCGGTGTGGCAACAATCAATCCAATCAAAGGTCAATATCCAGAGGGCTCTTTTAAACTTGAACTTGATAAAACGGTAATTAAGTTTGATACCGATAAGAACTTTAACGGCTCAATGTCTTATCAAACACCTGTAATTAAATATACTGTTAATGAGACAAATGGCATTATTGACGGCACTGATATCCAAGCTGAATTTAAACGAGATGAAGCTTATCGTTTTTTAAGTAACGGCAAATTTGATGCAAAAATTAAGTCTATCAAAATTTCTGAACCGGAAAATAATGATGTAATTATTGAGAATTTCCAATCTAAAGGGACACAAAATATTAAAGATGGTCGCTATATTTCTCAAAGTATCACGAATACGGATATCAAATTCGCGCATTTAGAAAAATCTGCTTCTCTCGGTAAATTTACCTTCGACTCCGATATGGACATTGATGCGAAATCTTATGATGAAGTTATGAATGCTACTATTTATAAACCTGAAGCAAACGCACAACTTGAACAAGTTGTTGAACAATTATTGGCAAAACAGCCAAAATTAAATATCAAAGCACTTAATTTAGAAAATAGTAAAGGAAAACATCACTTATCTTTAGCAGTTAATTTAACAAAATTACCTTCTGAAGATGAAAACAAATCACTTAAAGATATGTTAAGTGTCTTTAAACAATCAGCATTAAATCTTGTGATCAACATTCCGGCCACAGAAGAAATGATGAAGCAATTTGCAACTCTTGAGCCAACAGCAAATGAGCAAGATTCATCATCTGCAATAAAATCAGCAATGGAGGAGATTAAAGGACAAGCGGTACAAAGTGGTTTATTTAGCGTTTCAGACCAAGAAATAAAATCAAACATTACCATTGATAACGGCGAAGTTAAATTAAATGGTCGCACCGTTTCTGAAGAAGAGCTTCAAATGGCATTTTTTGTCATTGCTATGGGACTAGGTGGTTTGTTAGGAAATTAAAATATCTCTCACTATTGTATTGGGCGTAGTTATACGCCCTCTTCTCTCTTATAAGAATCTATCCCGCACTTTTTCCATTTTTTAATTTACATAAAACACTAACCATACCAAATAATTTCAAGTAAAATACATTATTTGTTTTATTTAATAAGTGTGTGTTTTTATGATTAGTGTATTTGATATGTTTAAGGTGGGAATTGGCCCATCAAGTTCTCATACCGTAGGACCAATGAAAGCGGCAAAATTATTTATTGATGAGCTGATTTCTAGCAATTTATTAGCCAAAACAGACCGCTTGCAAGCCCATATTTATGGTTCTCTTTCTCTCACAGGACGTGGGCATAGTACTGATATTGCCGTGATAATGGGATTGATGGGCTATTTACCCGATAATGTCGATATTGAAAAAATTGACGGCACCATTGCCCAATTAAAACAAGACAGCAAACTGCAGCTGGCAGCGGCAACGCCTGAACATTCAAAAGAAATCCAGTTTGATTTCTACCAAGATATGCCATTTCATTACGATTTCTTACCTAAACACGAAAATGGTATGACATTAAAAGCCTTTGCCGGTGAAATGCTCCTTTTAGAAAAAACCTATTATTCTATCGGGGGAGGATTTATCGTTGATGATGAGCATTTTGGACATAGCGAAGACAATGCTGTTCAAGTGCCATTCCCTTATAAGTACGCTGAAGATTTACTCAAACATTGTAAAGAACAAGGATTACCACTTTCCAGTTTAATGTGGAAAAATGAGTTAGCTTTACGTTCAAAAGAAGAGATTTCGGCTTATTTAGCGTTAATTTGGCAAACGATGGAAGCCTGTATTCAACGAGGTTTACATACAGAAGGTTTGCTCCCCGGCTCATTAAAAGTTGTCCGCCGAGCAGCTTCATTACGCCGTACATTGGAAGCAAACAGTAAATTTAACAACGATCCGATGCAAATTATTGATTGGGTTAATATGTTCGCCTTAGCGGTAAATGAAGAAAATGCGGCGGGCGGACGTGTTGTTACTGCGCCAACTAATGGTGCTTGTGGTATCGTACCGGCTGTATTGGCTTATTACCAACAGTTCATTGCACCATTAAATCAAGAAACCATTGAACGTTATTTATTAACCACAAGTGCGATTGGCTCTCTCTATAAAATGAATGCGTCAATTTCAGGTGCGGAAGTGGGTTGCCAGGGGGAAGTTGGTGTTGCTTGCTCAATGGCAGCAGCTGGTTTAACCGAAATTATGGGAGGAAGCCCTGATCAAGTTTGTATTGCCGCAGAAATTGCCATGGAACACAATTTAGGATTAACTTGCGACCCTGTTGGCGGGCAAGTTCAAGTACCTTGCATTGAGCGTAATGCGATTGCATCTGTTAAAGCTATTAACGCAAGCCGCATGGCGTTACGTTTGACAACACAGCCTCGAGTAACGCTCGATAAAGTAATTGAAACGATGTATGAAACAGGCAAAGATATGAATGCAAAATATCGTGAAACCTCAACCGGAGGATTAGCAATTAAGATTCTGCCTTGTGATTAACTTTATATAGTGTTTATATTCATAAAAAATCCAACAGTTATTCTCTGTTGGATTTTTTCATTAAATCATCTGATATAACGCAATCACTAACGGCATTGTGATGACACAAAGCAATGTCGTTACACCATAAATGGCACTTGCTTTTTGGGCATTTTGCCCGTAGACCACAGCCATTTGCGTCACAGTGGCGGCTGAAGGACTTGTTGTCGCTAGAAAACTAATCATCGCAATAATTTCCCCATTTTTCTCAATCCAATGAGGGAAGTCTAGCCATTTGATAATGAACAATAAAATAAGCGGGATGAAAATTAAACGTAAAAAAGCGACTAAATATATCCGCTTGTCTGTCATAATTTGCTTAATCGGCATAGAGGCAATTAACATCCCAGCCACAAACATTGCCATTGGTCCAATCATTACCGCAAGAGATGAAAGCGTACCAGAAATCACTGAAGGGAGTTTAATATGAAAAGCAAAAAGGAATATCCCTAAAATAATTGCCAAAATATTAATGTTAAAAATAATATTTTTGAGTGAAACATTTGCCTTTCCACAAAGAAGTATTCTTAAATGCGACCAAAACAATAAGTTCTGAATAACAATAAAGCCTGTTGAATAAATTACCCATTCTGCCCCAAATAATGAGGCAACAATAGGAATAATTAAATTACCGGAATTTGAGTAAATTGAGGCAGCATGTTCTAAATTATCTAATTTAAAAATAGGTTTAATTATTTTACCAATTAAAATTAATAAACCACTTAATAAAATTGCCATCACAAATGAAAGGGCGATCCCCTTTATAATTTCAGGCGAATAGTCAATTTGAAAAGCTGTAATTAAGGTTGCAGGGCTAATGATATAAAGCCCAATAACAGAAAGCGGATAACTTTCTTCTGATTTCAACAAATTAAATTTAACAAGCGCATAGCCTAATAACACTATCAATGTCAATTGCGTTATTTTATTGGCGAGTAGCAAGGCAATATCCATATCAATCTCCTAACATTAGCCGTCTTTTTCCGGAATAGACCGTACCTTTTCCTTTTCGAGTAAAACCAATGAGCGTAAAGTCATTTTCTATTGCCATTTTGGCTGCCATTTCTGTGGTAGCTGAAATAGCACAAAGCATTTCAATGCCAACTGCTAAACTTTTTTGTACCATCTCAAAACTTGCCCGACTGGTTACAAAAACAAAACCTATTGGCTCATTATTTTTGGCATACCAGCCAAGTAATTTATCTAATGCGACGTGCCGCCCCACATCTTCTCTAATTGCTAATAGATTTCCCTCTGGCGAGAAAAACGCTGCTGCGTGGCTTGCGCCCGTCTCTTTTGCTAATTGTTGTTTTTGTTCTAATTGCGCTAAACAGCGATCAAATAATAATGGATTAACCTTTTGTAAGCGGTCTGATTTTTTGCTTAATTTGCTACTTTGTTTAACTTGTTCTAACTGCTCTACACCACAAATACCGCAC
The DNA here is from genome assembly GCF_003101015.1 of Actinobacillus porcitonsillarum. Taxonomy (NCBI): domain Bacteria; kingdom Pseudomonadati; phylum Pseudomonadota; class Gammaproteobacteria; order Pasteurellales; family Pasteurellaceae; genus Actinobacillus; species Actinobacillus porcitonsillarum. The sequence goes on from NZ_CP029206.1 coordinate 2,045,483, forward strand.
CCTGTTCTGCCTGCCATTGAACGGCGTTTTTCTTTTAATTCCACAAAACGACGTGTTGCAATTTCTAGTTGAATTTCAATCCCATCACATTGCTCAAGAATATCGATACCGTAAATTTCAGATTTTTGTTGTACAATCCCTTCTGCCAATGAAAAACCAATAGCAAAATCTTCAAGATCATTTGGTGTACACATCATAACCGTATGAGAAATCCCGTTATAAACTAAAGCAACGGCTATTTCACTAATCAATTTATCCTTGCAATCAGAGCTCGTTATTTGTTGATTATTTAAACTCAAGCGAGTAGCATTTATTTCATCATAACTATTCATAGCTTTACCACACATTAAAAATAAAAATTATTATCAATCACTTTATTTGGTTAAAAATAAATTAAAACATAAAACCAATAATGTATTAGTTTTATTAAATTTACTAATATTGAGGTATGGCTTATTATATATAAAGGTAAATAATAACCTAACTTTGAAAATAATGACAAAATTGTCATATTTATACTAAGGTTAATTTTACATTTTTTAAGGCAATATTGGCAAAATTCATTGCTGATATATTTTCATAGGAGTGATTTATGCAGGTCTCTAGACGTAAGTTTTTCAAGATCTGTGCAGGTGGTATGGCAGGGACTTCCGCTGCAATGCTTGGTTTTGCTCCGGCAACGGCTCTCGCTGCTGCCCGTGAGTATAAGCTATTGCGTGCAAAAGAAACCCGTCAATCCTGTACATATTGTGCTGTAGGCTGCGGTATGTTGATGTATAGCCTCGGAGATGGTGCGATGAATTCACGTGGTAAACTATTCCACGTTGAAGGCGACCCAGACCATCCTGTAAGCCGTGGGGCATTATGTCCTAAAGGTGCTGGGGTTTTAGATTATGTAAACAGCCCAAACCGTTTACAATACCCTGAATATCGTGCACCGGGTTCTGATAAATGGGAACGCATTAGTTGGCATGATGCTATTCATAAAGTGGCCAAATTATTAAAAGAAGACCGTGATGCAAACTGGGAATCAACCAATGCCGAAGGCACCCCAGTAAACCGTTGGACAACAACAGGTTTCTTAGCGGCTTCTGCAGCAAGCAACGAAACAGCACTGATTACCCAAAAATTTGGTCGTGCATTCGGGATGCTTGTATTAGATAACCAAGCGAGTACCTGACACGGACCTACGGTAGCAAGTCTTGCTCCAAGTTTCGGTCGCGGTGCGATGACCAACCATTGGGTTGATATCAAAAATGCAGACGTGGTTGTAGTAATGGGCGGTAACGCCGCTGAAGCTCACCCTGTCGGCTTCCGTTGGGCTATTGAAGCGAAAAAACAAAACGGTGCGAAGTTAATGGTGGTAGATCCACGCTTTAACCGTACGGCTTCTGTGGCTGATTTCTATTCGCCTATTCGTTCAGGTACTGACATTACCCTTTTATTAGGTGTTATTAAATACCTATTGGATAATAATAAAATCCAACACGAATACGTGAAACACTATACAAATGCAAGTTTCTTAATCAACGAAAACTTTGGCTTTGAAGATGGTTTATTCACAGGCTACGATGAAACTAAACGTACCTATGATAAATCAACTTGGTCTTATCAATTAGATGAGAACGGTCAACCAAAACGTGATTTAACCTTGCAAGATCCACGTTGTGTAATCAATTTATTGAAAAAACACGTTGAACGTTATACACCGGAAATGGTTGAACGTATCTGTGGTACGAAGCAAAAAGCCTTCTTAGAATTTGCTGAAACCATTGCTTCGACGGCAACGCCTGAAAGAACAACAACGTTCTTATATGCATTAGGTTGGACACAACACACTGTGGGTGCACAAAATATCCGTACTATGGCAATGATCCAGTTACTATTAGGTAACATTGGTATGCCGGGCGGTGGTGTAAACGCATTACGTGGACACTCAAACGTTCAAGGTACAACAGATATGGGATTATTCCCATCTATGTTACCGGGCTATATTCCATTACCAATTGAAACAGATACCTCTTTAGAAGCATTTTTAAACCGTATTACACCAAAAACAATGGTTGAGGGTCAGGTAAACTACTGGCAAAACACACCTAAATTTATGGTGAGTATGTTAAAAGCTTTTTATGGCGAAAATGCAACGAAAGAAAATGAATTTGGCTTCCATAATCTTCCTAAACAATACAAGAAGAAAATGGATCATATGCAATTCATTGATTTAATGGATCAAGGTAAAGTCAATGGTTATATCTGCCAAGGTTATAACCCGTTAGCGTCTTATCCAGATAAAAACAAGATCTCAAGTGCATTACGTAAATTGAAATTCCTTGTGATTTGCGATCCACTTGCGACAGATACATCTGAATTCTGGAAAAATCACGGCGAATTTAACGATGTAAATCCGGCTGATATCCAAACAGAGGTCATTCGTTTACCAACCATCTGTTTCGCGGAAGAAGATGGCTCAATTGCTAACTCAGGTCGTTGGTTACAATGGCACTGGAAAGCCTCTGAACCACCAAAAGAAGCAAAACCGGATGTAGATATTCTTTCAGAAATTCGTGAAGTGATGCTTGAAATGTATCATAAAGAAGGCGGTCCTTCGATTGATACCATTGAAGCAATGACATGGAATTACGCTAACCCATTAGAACCAAAAGCAGATGAAATTGCAAAAGAAAATAATGGCTACGCTTTAGAAGATCTTTATGATACAAGCGGTAATTTAATTGCGAAAAAAGGCGAATTGCTATCAAGCTTCGCTCAACTTCGTGATGATGGTACAACTTCATCCGCAATTTGGATTTATACCGGTCAGTGGACGCAAAAAGGTAACCAAATGGCAAACCGTGATAACTCGGATCCATCAGGCTTAGGTAATACGTTAGGTTGGGCATTTGCTTGGCCAGCAAACCGCCGTATTATTTATAACCGTGCATCCGCTGATTTATCAGGTAAACCTTGGAACCCTAAACGTCAGATTGTGAAATGGAATGGTAAAAACTGGAACTATATTGATGTGGCAGACTACGGTACTGCACCGCCAAATAGTAATGTAACACCATTTATTATGCAGCCTGAAGGGGTAAGCCGTCTCTTTGCTTTAGATAAACTCGTTGATGGTCCGTTCCCTGAGCATTACGAGCCGATTGAAACGCCAATCGGTACGAACCCACTTCACCCGAATGTGGTATCAAACCCGGTTGCTCGTATTTTAGAGAATGACAAAGACCGTTTCGCCAAAGATGCAAGTGAGTTCCCTTATGTTGGTACAACTTACCGCTTAACAGAACATTTCCACTTCTGGACGAAACAAGCTGAGCTCAATATGATTGCTCAACCAGAGCCATTCGTTGAGATTAGTGAAGATCTTGCCAAAGAAAAAGGCATTGCTAACGGCGATACTGTTAAAGTAAGTTCTAAACGTGGCTTTATTAAAGCGAAAGCGGTAGTTACAAAACGTATGAGAACGTTAGAAGCAGATGGTAAGAAAATTCATACCGTTGGTATTCCAATCCATGGTGGTTTTGCAACCGTAGGTAAAAAATCTTACTTAGCAAATACCTTAACGGGTCGTGTGGGTGATGCAAATACCCAAACACCGGAATACAAAACGTTCCTTGTAAACATTGAGAAAAGTACGGAGGCACTATAATGTCAGCAGTTCAAGATCAAAACATTATTAAAATCTCCGCAACTTCAGGCGTAACCCCTCCACCACATGCACGTAATCACGTGGTGGAAGTGGCTAAACTCATCGATGTTTCAGCTTGTATTGGTTGTAAAGCATGTCAAGTTGGCTGCTCAGAATGGAATGATATTCGTGCGCCACAAGAAGATTGTGTGGGAGTGTATGACAATCCTCGTGATCTGAATGCCAAACAATGGACGGTCATGAAATTCAACGAAGTGGAAGAAAATGACCGCTTAGAATGGCTTATTCGTAAAGATGGTTGTATGCACTGTGCAGAACCGGGCTGTTTAAAAGCTTGCCCTGCACCGGGAGCCATTATTCAATATGCTAATGGTATCGTGGACTTCCAATCGGATAAATGTATTGGCTGTGGTTACTGTATTGCAGGCTGTCCATTCAACATTCCTCGTATGAATGATGAAGATAACCGAGTGTACAAATGTACACTTTGTGTGGACCGAGTGAATGTGGGTCAAGAACCGGCTTGTGTGAAAACCTGTCCAACAGGCGCAATCCGTTTTGGTTCAAAAGAAGAAATGCTACATTATGGTGAACAACGTGTTAAAGATCTTAAATCACGTGGTTACCCAAATGCTGGTGTTTATAACCCTGAAGGTGTTGGTGGTACACACGTTATGTATGTATTACATCACGCAGATAAACCAGAACTCTATTCCGGTTTACCGAAAGATCCAAGCATCGACATTACCGTTGAGCTTTGGAAAGACGTGTTAAAACCAGTTGCCGCCGTTGCAATGGGTGGTTTAGCGTTAGCTGAAATTGCTCACTATGTAACAGTCGGACCAAACATCGAAGAAGATGTTGAAGATCATCATGAACACGCTGAAGGAGGAAAACATGAGTAAGAAAATTGAAATTTCTAACGATACAAAAATCGTTCGTCATAAACCGCTTGCTCGTGTGAGTCACTGGTTCTTAGTGATTGCTTTCTTTATGACGATGTTTACCGGGGTTGCTTTCTTCTTCCCTGATTTTGCATGGTTACATGAAATTTTAGGTACGCCACAATTAGCACGTGCAATCCACCCGATTACGGGGATTGTGATGTTTATTGCTTTTATTATCATGGCATTCATTTACTGGCATCATAATATTCCAGAAAAAAATGACATCAAATGGGCAATGAACGTGACCGAAGTGCTAAAAGGTAATGAACACGCCGTCGCCTATAACGGTAAATATAACTTTGGTCAAAAAATGTTATTCTGGACATTAATTTTGGCAATGTTTACCTTATTGATTACTGGCATCATCATGTGGAGAAAATACTTCTCAGATAACTTCTCCATTACGACATTACGTATTGCCATCTTGCTTCACTCGGCAAGTGCATTTGCTCTCTTTACCGGTATCCTTGTACATATGTATATGGCATTCTGGGTAAAAGGCTCTATTCGTGGTATGGTTGAAGGTTGGGTAACTGTCCGTTGGGCGAAAAAACACCACCCGAAATGGTATAACGAAGAAGTAAAACCAGAGCTTGAAAAAGAACTGGCAAAACAGGCTGAACAAAGCAAATAAGTAACCGTTTAGCTTTAAGGATAAGTGCGGTATTCTTACCGCACTTTATTTTTATCGAACATCTCTTCCTAAGCTCTTTTTGATAAGAGAATTTAGGAAGATAAATCAATAGAGAATAAATTATGAGTATTCGAATTTTACCTGAAAACGAAATTAAACAAGCCGCACACTCCTTTGAAAATCCGCCACTTTTATTTGCAAATCCGAAAAATCTCTATTTTCGCCGTGCTAAACGCTTGCGTGATCTTGCGCAAAATAATCCTTTTGCCGATTATTTAGAGTTTGCCGCAAACTTAGTCGAAGTACAGCTTGATTTACTTGAAAACAAACCTATTGCAAATTACACGGAAAAATTAACCGCTTGTATCGAACATTCACAAGGCGAAAAGCCGTTAAATGCTAAAAATTTTAAACGCTCCGATGAATGGCGGGAGCTTCTATTAGCACTACTAGAAAAATTCAAACCCTACGCTAATGATAACGTCTTACCTACCATAGAATGGTTAGAAAAAGCGGCTAATTCAGAGCTTGATAAGCTCGCAGACGATCTCTTAAACGAGCGCTACGAGCTTGTTGGTGCAGATAAAGCGGTTTTCCTTTGGGCTGCACTATCTTTATATTGGACACAGCTTGCTCAACAACTACCACGCAATACACGAACAGAAGTCGGCGAACGTCATACTTGCCCGGTTTGCGACTCTGCACCGATCGCAAGTGTTATCCATTTTGGAAATACACAAGGATTACGCTATTTACATTGCTCACTTTGCGAAAGTGAATGGCATATGACACGTTCACAATGTTCAAATTGCGATCAAAGCGGTAAGTTAGATTACTGGAGTTTAGAAAGCGTTGAAGCCCCTGTTAAAGCAGAAAGCTGTGGAGATTGTGGCAGTTATCTTAAAGTGATGTATCAAGAAAAAGATCCTCATGTTGAACCTATTGCTGATGATTTGGCAACGCTTTTCCTTGATGCCGAAATGGAACAAAAAGATTTTGCACGAAGTGGCATCAACCCATTTTTGTTTCAGGTAGAATAAAAATAAGGGTACTACATTAGTACCCTCATCAATATATAAAACAAAAAAACTCTTAGGCATAGTAGAAAAATCAAAATCAACTCTTTTGTTAAGATGCCTAAAGGTAAATTTTCAGTAGTCTAGCCACTAAAAAGTGGCTTTTATTATTTGACTATTTGTGGTACGTTACCAGCCTTTATATATGAAATATACCATTTTATATTTTTAATATCTTCTGGAGTTAAAGTTCTCTCTAAATAATATTGAGTACCACTCACTCGTACAATAATGGAATTTGCATTAGAGAATAAATCAATTAACTCATCTGATACAACAAAATTTTGGTTTTGAACTACACTTAGCCCAAAAGAACTGGTATTAGCAATAGCCAAATTATTAAACGTCAAAATTTTCCCATCTACATTAAATGCAATAGATTGAGGGAAAAGAAGTTTTGAGCTTGCACTTATCCAACGCGTATGGACTTCCCAAGATAGATTATTTTCTTTTCTAAACGCATGTATATTAAATGTTCCAATACCAGGTCCACCAAAGTCATTTTCTTGGTAATAGAGATCACCACTAAAATAATGCTCAACGCCTGGTGCAAAATTATCTGGCTTAGCTTTGTAAGCATCAAACTTACCTAGTGAACAAGCCGATAAACAAATTATGCTAAAAATAAAAAATAATTTTTTCATATATTTTCCTTAAATAAAGTTATCTAAATTTTTCAAATATAAGAAATGTAATAATTTATAGAAAATCAAACCTAATCTTACATTCCTCAATTAAAATTATAGAACCTATTAGATTAATTTGACCTTAAATTCTTTTACCTCAAAATCTGTTTTTCATCAAGTAATTTTGCTATCAACGAACTGCTATAGTTCATTTCCTTGATAGGTTCAATGATACTTATAATACATTAATTGCTTACCTAAGTCAGCAATGTACTGCAACTAAATCCATATAAATTTTTTCTTAAATATCATTTAATAAAATTCTAGCAAGCCTAGTGCTAAATCCTCTATCCTTTGAGATACCCAAATTAGCCAAATTTACCGCTTATACATTTTCAAAACCTAATATAACCCCGATTTCTCATACCAAATTTTATTGATAAACCACATCACTTTACCAACCGGTGTTTCTACCGTGATTTCATCGTCCTGCATTTTGCCAATCAATGCACGGGCAACTGGCGAATCAATCGAAATCCAATTCTTCGCTGGATCAAACTCATCACACCCAACAATACGGTATTGTTCCACTTCGCCTTCTTCATTTTCTAATTCAACCCAAGCACCAAAAAAGACCTTACCTTCTTGTTTGGGATGATAATCGACAATTTGTAACACTTCCAACCGTTTAGATAAAAAGCGAACACGGCGATCAATCTCTCTTAAACGGCGTTTGCCATAAATATATTCCGCATTCTCACTACGGTCACCTAAAGCAGCTGCATCTGAAACAGCTTGAGTAACTTTTGGACGTTCTTCTTTCCACAGAAATTTTAGTTCCTGATCTAACGCCTGCCAACCTGCACGAGTAATATAATTTGATTTTGCCATCTCTCTGCCTATTTACTTAACAATAAGTTTGCGATGGTACGCATACCAATCCCTGTTGCACCAGCTGCCCATAAATCGCTAGCCGATTTGCGGAAGGTCGCAGAAGCATCAATATGCAACCAATTTTGTTGATAATTTTCAACAAAATAAGAGAGAAATGCACAAGCAGTGCTCGCCCCCGCACCCACTGGTACAGAACCGATATTCGCAATATCAGCAAAACTTGAGCTAATTTGCGAACGGTGAAATGCCTCGAATGGTAAACGCCAAAATGGTTCATTTTCCGCTTTAGCCGACTGGAAAAGCGCATCGACTAATTGCTCGTCCATTGATAACACACTATGATAATCGTTACCGACTGCCACTTTAGCAGCCCCTGTTAGCGTAGCAACATCTAAAATAAATTGAGCATTCTGTTTATCCGCTTCAATAAGTCCGTCCGCTAAAACCAGTCGTCCTTCTGCATCGGTATTAAGCACTTCTGCGGTTATCCCATTTCGATAGGTAATAATATCGCCTAATTTAAAGGCATTATGGCTAACCATATTTTCCGCACAACATAAGAACAATTTAACCCGTTTTTTCAAGCCTCTTGCAATAGCAAAACCGAGAGAGCCTGTCAGTAGTGCTGCACCGCCCATATCTGTACGCATCGTACTCATTGAATCGCTTGATTTAAGGCTATACCCCCCTGTATCAAAGGTAATCCCTTTACCAACAAGACATGCTAATACCGGTGCATCATCTTTACCCGTTGGATTAAAATCTAAATGTAAAAATGCCGGTGGATTTTCCGAACCTTTCCCAACCGTCCAAATCCCATGAAAGCCGTTTTCTTTCAAGGCTTCGCCTGCAATCACTTCGGCTGAAATTGCATTTTTCAAACCTTTTTTAACCGCTTGTTCGGTTAAGAAATCCTGAGCTTTTTTGACCAATTCAAGCGGTGTCAGTTGGTCTGAAGGCAGATTGATTAAAGTTCGTGTAAAAATACTGCACTCTACTCTTGCCTCAAATTCTGCCTGTTCTTGTCCTAAATCAGGATATTGCACACTCCCAGCCTGTTTAACACTATTAAACCCTTGATGAAACGCCCAACAATGTTCTAAATCCCAGCCTTCTCCAACAAGACTCACATCTAAAATACTTTGATTTTTAATTTTACGAGCTGCTTTCTGAATCGTTTGTAATGAAGGTTCTTGAAGATGGATTGTCATACCGGATTCTGTTGCCGATAAAATCGCTTTTTCACCCCATGCGCTAAGAGCCGGTTGTGTAGAGAGTTTAATTTGCATTGTCATAAATATTCCTTAACGATAAAAATCTGTAAGCGGTCTGATTCTAACAAGAATTTACGTTTTTTTCCTATTCATTTTTCTTTGATTTTAAGGTAACCTCAATGCTTATTTTTCACACGGAGAGTTATTTAATGAATTATCTTTTAAAATTAACAAACTTCATCAGTAAAACCTTTGCGATTTGGGTTGTCGTTGCTGCTTTTATTGCCGCTCAATTTCCCGAAACCTTCAAAATGTTTGTACCTTGGATTCCATATCTACTTGGTATTGTGATGCTCGGTATGGGTTTAACCCTTACATTTAAAGACTTTGCTGAAATTACAAAAAATCCCAAAGCTGTCATTATTGGGGTAATTGCTCAATTTGTGGTTATGCCCAGCGTTGCTTTTATATTAGCAAAACTATTTAATTTACCACCCGATCTCGCGATTGGTGTTATTCTTGTAGGTTCAGCGCCTGGTGGTACATCCTCAAATGTGATGACTTATTTAGCAAAAGGAAATACGGCACTTTCAGTTGCTTGTACGACCGTTTCTACCCTACTCGCACCGCTATTAACTCCAGCAGTATTCTATCTTTTCGCAAGCCAATGGTTAGAAATTGATGCAACAGGTATGCTCATTTCAGTTCTACAAATGGTCTTATTACCTATTTTTGTTGGTGTTGTCATTCGCTCAATCTTCAAGCAAAAAATCGCACAATTCAGCCAAACTATGCCATTAATTTCCGTTATTGCGATTATGCTCATTGTGACGGCTGTTGTAGCAGTAAGCAAAGATCGTATTATTGAATCAGGTTTATTAATTTTTATGATCGTTGTTCTGCATAATGGGTTAGGTTATTTAATTGGTTATATTGTCAGCCGTTTACTGAAACTCCCTGTATATGATAGTAAAGCTATCGCTATTGAAGTTGGTATGCAAAATTCAGGATTAGGCGCAGCACTTGCGGCTCTTCACTTCAAAGCTAATCCGTTAATTGCCGTACCAAGTGCAGTATTTAGCTTCTGGCATAATATTTCGGGCCCCATCCTCGCAATGTTCTTTGCATCAATGGAGGATGAAAAAAGTTCATCAGAAAACTAGTTTGTAAGCGGTTAAATTGAGAAAGAGATTTGCAAATCCTTCTCCGAATTTAACCGCTTGTTTCATCTTATAATCTCTATTTGCAATTTCAGAAAAGATGATTTACATTCTGTTTACAACTTCGTAGAAGATAAAGGAGACATCTATGAATCTACACGAATATCAAGCCAAGCAGATTTTTGCGCAATATCATCTTCCTGTCAGTCAAGGCATCGCTTGCCAATCCGCCGATGAAACCGTCAATGCTCTAAAACGTTTAAATGGCGAAGTTTGGGCTGCAAAATGCCAAGTTCATGCGGGAGGGCGAGGTAAAGCCGGTGGCGTAAAATTAGTCCATAATGAACAAGAAGCGAGAGCATTTGCAGACTACTGGCTAGGCAATCGACTTGTAACCTTTCAAACCGATTCACGTGGGCAGCCGGTCAATACCATATATATCGAAGAAACATGCCAAATCGCCCGTGAGCTTTATCTTGGCGCTGTGATTGATCGTAGTTCTCAAAAAGTCATTTTTATGGCTTCCAGTGCAGGGGGAATGAACATTGAGGAAGTTGCCGAAAAAACACCAGAGCTCATTCATAAAGTGGCTTTAGATCCCCTCGTGGGAGGGCAGCCTTATCAAGGTCGTGAACTTGCCTTTAAATTAGGCTTGAAAAATGATGAAGTTAAGCAATTTAGTCATATCTTTGTTCAATTATCCAAACTCTTTATCGAAAAAGATTTAGCCCTTCTCGAAGTGAATCCGCTTGTGGTTACCCAACAAGGACAACTTATTTGTTTAGATGCAAAAATGGTCATTGATAGCAATGCCCTTTACCGCCACCCTGAATTACTAGCCCTTCAAGACCCAAGCCAAGAAGATCCAAGAGAAGCAGAGGCTGCCAAATGGCAACTGAATTACGTTGCCCTTGAAGGCAACATTGGTTGCATGGTCAATGGTGCAGGCCTTGCGATGGGAACCATGGATATCGTCAAATTACATGGTGGACAACCGGCGAATTTCCTTGATGTTGGCGGTGGTGCAACCAAAGAACGAGTGGCTGAAGCCTTTAAATTGATTCTTTCTGATCAAAATGTGAAAGCGGTATTAGTGAATATTTTTGGAGGCATTGTCCGTTGTGATTTAATTGCGGAAGGAATTATTGCCGCAGTAAATGAAGTTGGCGTTCAAGTGCCGGTTGTCGTTCGTTTAGAAGGAACCAATGCAGAACTTGGTCGTGAAATTCTTGCCAAAAGCGGATTGAGTCTGCTTGTTGCAAATACATTAAAAGAAGCAGCTATTTTAGCTGTAAAAGCGGCTCAAGAAGCGAATTAAGGAGAAAGATATGGCAATTTTAATTGATAAAAATACCAAAGTGATTTGCCAAGGATTTACCGGTGCACAAGGCACATTTCATAGTGAACAGGCCTTAGCTTACGGTACGCAATTAGTCGGTGGTGTTTCACCTAATAAAGGAGGAACAACCCATTTAGGTCTTCCTGTTTTTAATACGGTTCGAGAAGCCGTAGAAGCAACACAAGCAACCGCAACCGTCATTTATGTTCCTGCTCCCGGTTGTAAAGATGCGATTTTAGAAGCCATTGATGCGGGTATTCAGCTTATCGTTTGTATTACCGAGGGAATTCCTACCCTTGATATGCTTGAAATCAAGCAAAAATTAAATCAAACCGGCGTGCGAATGATCGGTCCAAACTGCCCTGGAGTCATTACACCAGAAGAATGTAAAATCGGGATTATGCCGGCAAACATTCATAAAAAAGGCAAAATCGGTATTGTCTCTCGTTCAGGAACTTTAACCTATGAAGCCGTAAAACAAACGACAGATGAAGGTTTTGGGCAATCGACTTGCGTAGGTATTGGCGGCGATCCTATCCCCGGCTCCAACTTTATTGATATTTTAAGACTCTTTGAGCAAGATCCGGAAACCGAGGCGATTGTAATGATTGGCGAAATTGGTGGCTCTGCCGAAGAAGAAGCAGCGGAGTTTATTCGTAAACATGTAACAAAGCCTGTTGTTAGCTACATCGCAGGTGTTACAGCACCTAAAGGTAAGCGAATGGGACACGCTGGTGCGATCATTAGCGGTGGAAAAGGCACAGCAGATGAGAAATTTGCAGCATTAGAAGCAGCCGGAGTCACCACTGTGAGAAGCCTCGCTGAAATCGGTTCAGCATTGAAAAGAGTATTAAGATAATATCCGATAAAAAACCCCGTATGTCCAAACATACGGGGCTATTTTCATTAAATATCTAACTGTGCATACAGTGCATTGCTTTCGATAAAATCACGGCGAGGTTCAACTTCATCCCCCATTAAGGTGCTAAACAATTTGTCTGCCGCAATAGCATCAGTAATGTTCACTTGCAACATTTTACGTGCAACCGGATCCATTGTGGTTTCCCATAACTGTTCCGGGTTCATCTCACCTAATCCTTTATAGCGTTGGATAGTTAAACCTTTACGAGATTCTTTCACTAACCAATCTAATGCTTCAGCAAAACTGCTTATCGCTTGACGGCGTTCCCCTCGCATCACATAAGCACTTGGCGACAATAAATCGTTAAGTTCATTACCTAATGCGGTAATCCGTCCATATTCATTACTTGTAATAAAGTTAAAGTCCAAACGATAAGTTGTATCCATACCGTGAGTTGTCACAATAATTTCAGGCTCATAAATTTGACGCTCTTCATTAAAGAAAACGCCAGCACGATAGAAACTTCCGCCGGTTTCTTTTGCCATTAATTGTGTCATCAATTGCTCATTCCAAGCGGTTACTTTTGCTTGATCTTTTACTAATTCCGTTGAAAGTGCCGGTGTATAAATCAACTCATTTAATACAGCTACCGGATAACGGCGAACTAAACGTTCAAATAATTTTTGTACGTCATTATATTGCGTAATGAGGCTTTCCAGCGCAACACCACTTAACGCCGGTGCATCTTCACTCACAAATAAGCCTGCGCCTTCCAATGCAATATCAATCTCATATTGCGACATTTCATCGTTGTCTTGAATATAACGCTCTTGCTTGCCTTTTTTCACTTTGTAAAGCGGTGGTTGTGCAATATAAATATAGCCGTTTTCAATTAGTTCCGGCATTTGGCGATAGAAGAACGTTAATAAAAGTGTACGAATATGCGCACCATCAACGTCCGCATCGGTCATAATGATGATTTTGTGATAACGTAATTTTTCAATGTTGTAATCTTCACGCCCAATGCCTGTGCCAAGTGCCGTAATGAGCGTTGCCACTTCTTGCGAAGAAAGCATTTTATCGAAACGAGCTTTTTCTACGTTTAGAATTTTACCTTTTAACGGCAAAATCGCTTGGTTTTTACGATCACGACCTTGTTTTGCCGAACCGCCCGCAGAGTCTCCCTCCACCAAGTAAAGTTCAGAAAGTGCGGGGTCTTTTTCCTGACAATCTGCTAATTTACCCGGTAAACCACCTAGGTCTAACGCACCTTTACGACGAGTCATCTCACGAGCTTTACGTGCAGCTTCACGTGCTCGAGCCGCATCAATGATTTTACTAACAATATTTTTCGCATCATCCGGGTTTTCAGCAAGGTATTCCGCTAATGCTTCGTTCATTGAACTTTCTACTGCACCACGTACTTCTGATGAAACGAGTTTATCTTTAGTTTGCGATGAGAATTTTGGATCCGGTACTTTAACTGAAATAACAGCAACTAAACCCTCACGAGCATCATCACCTGAAGCATCAATATTGGCATCTGCCTTTTTCAACACTCCACTGTTATCCATATAGTTTTTTAACGCACGTGTTAATGCCGCACGGAAACCTGCTAAGTGCGTACCGCCATCACGTTGAGGAATGTTATTGGTAAAACAGTACACATTTTCGTTATAGCTATCATTCCATTGTAATGAGACCTCGACACCGATACCGTCTTTCTCGGTTGAAAGATAGAAAGGCGTGTTATGGATATGCGTTTTACCTTCATTTAAATATTCCACGTAGGCTTTAATACCACCTTCGTATTTGAAATGCTCTTCTTTACCATCACGTTCATCAACTAAACGGATTGACACGCCTGAATTTAAGAATGAAAGCTCACGTAAACGTTTTGAAAGAATTTTATATTCAAATTCTGTTTTGTTTTTGAAAATATCTAAACTTGGCCAAAAACGAACCATGGTTCCTGTTTTATCGGTGTTGCCAATTACCGTTAATGGCGCATTCGGTTCACCAAGGCTATAGAACTGCTCGTGAACATGACCTTCACGGCGAATCGTTAATTGGAGTTTAGATGAAAGGGCATTTACTACCGACACCCCCACACCGTGCAAACCGCCCGATACTTTATAAGAGTTATCGTCAAATTTACCACCTGCGTGAAGTACCGTCATAATCACTTCAGCTGCAGAAACACCTTCTTCCGGGTGAATCCCTACCGGAATACCACGCCCATCATCTTGTACTGAAACAGAATTATCGGAATGGATTGTCACCACAATATCTTGGCAATAGCCGGCTAATGCTTCATCAATCGCATTATCTACGACCTCAAATACCATATGGTGTAAACCTGTACCATCGTCTGTATCGCCGATATACATACCCGGACGTTTACGTACAGCATCTAAGCCTCTTAAAACTTTAATACTTGAAGAATCATAGCTTTGTTGATTTTGTTCAGACATTCCTAATCCCTAAAATTTATAAAACGGATAACGGTAAACAGGCAAAAAACCTGACCGAAAAATTATGCAGATTATAACAGAAAATCCATCGAAAAGCGAAAAATAGACAAAAAACAACCGCTTGCCATCCATGACAAGCGGTTGTTTTTGATATCAAATTTACAGTTTTTCAACTAACTCAACAGCATAACCAATATAAGTTGCCGGTGTCATCTGTTTTAAGCGATCTTTTTCTACCTGAGGAAGCTCTAAACCATCAATAAATTGACGCATCGCTTCGCCATCTACACGTTTACCACGGGTGAGCTCTTTGAGTTTTTCATACGGTTTCTCAATACCGTAGCGACGCATTACCGTTTGAATTGGCTCAGCTAGCACTTCCCAGTTTTGATCTAATTCATCTCGTAAGTGCTGCTCATTCACTTCTAACTTGCTAATGCCTTTTAAAGTCGCCGCATAAGCAATCAACGCATACCCCAACCCTACGCCTAAGTTACGCAATACGGTTGAGTCGGTTAAATCACGCTGCCAACGAGAAATCGGCAATTTTTGCCCTAAGTGGTTCATGACCGCATTCGCTAAACCTAAGTTACCTTCTGAGTTTTCAAAGTCAATTGGATTAACTTTATGTGGCATGGTTGAAGATCCGATTTCGCCAGCAATTGTACGTTGTTTAAAATGATTTAACGCAATGTAACCCCACATATCACGGTCGAAGTCGATCAGGATTGTGTTGAAACGTGCCACGCAATCGAAAAATTCTGCAATGTAATCGTGCGGCTCAATTTGAGTGGTGTATGGGTTCCATGTTACGCCTAAAGATTGCGTAATAAACTCTTGGCTAAATGCGTGCCAATCCACATCTGGATAAGCGGATAAATGAGCATTGTAGTTCCCCACTGCCCCATTGATTTTCGCTAAAATCTCTAAGTTTTCTAACTGGTTATATTGACGTTTTAAACGATACGCAACGTTCGCCATCTCTTTACCAATCGTTGTTGGACTTGCCGGCTGACCGTGCGTGCGAGAAAGAAGCGGAATATCTTTGTAGCGATTCGCAAGTTCTACGACCGCATCAATCACTTTTTTCCATTCTGGTAATAATACCTCTTCACGTGCCGTTTTAAGCATCAATGCGTGAGAAGTATTATTGATGTCTTCAGAGGTACAAGCAAAGTGAATGAACTCATTGATTTTTTGCAGTTCCGGTAATGCTTCACACTTCTCTTTTAAGAAATATTCCACCGCTTTCACATCATGATTAGTCGTACGTTCAATCGTTTTGATACGATTTGCATCTTCAATGGAAAAATTCTCAACAATTTGGTTTAGGTAATCGTTTGCTTTTTCAGAAAAAGCTGGAACTTCGTTGATTTGTGCGTGAGATGCCAATTTTTGTAACCAGCGCACTTCGACAGTTACACGAAATTTAAGTAAGCCAAATTCACTAAAAATAGGGCGAAGTGCAGCCGCTTTGTCTTGATAACGACCATCAATTGGGGATAACGCTGTTAAAGCAGTCAGTTCCATTCAGATTTCTCCGTAAAAATAATTAAAAAAACTGGGTAAGAATATAGCATTTTTCCCAAGAAATTTCATTAGTTAGTTTAGATATTACCAATTTCCCCATAAAAAAGACCGCCTAAGCGATCTTTTTTCATTAACCAAGCAAATACACCGCCTGATAAGGCTCTAACTCAATGCCATTTTCGACTTGGGTGAGATTTTGGTAATTGTTTAACAAAATCTGACCGCTTGTGTCTAGCTTAACTACTTGTTTTTCTGCACTTAAATTCGCTATTACCGTCAATTTTTCCGTTGCGTTATTTTCCGTTTCGTTAGTGCGTTGATACGCCCAAACGGACAGGTGTTGTGGCAGTAAATCTTGGTAGTCGCCATCGGTAAGTACCGCTAATTTTTTGCGTAGGGCAATCAATGTTTGGTAAGTGTAGAACACGGAATTTTTGTCCGCAAGGGCTTGTTCTACGTTGATTTCCTTGTAATTGCGTGCCACATCAATCCACGGTGTGCCTGTGGAGAAACCCGCATTTTTCGAGCTGTCCCATTGCACCGGTGTGCGTGAATTATCACGGGATTTTTGGGCAAGGATTTTGATAATCAGATCTTCACTTACGCCTTTTTCCTTCAGTTCCGCATAGGCATTCAAGCTTTCCACATCACGATATTCTTCAATGGTGGCAAAATTCGGGTTGGTCATTCCGATTTCTTCCCCTTGATAAATATAAGGTGTGCCTTGCATACCGTGTAGCAACATCGCTAACATTTTTGCCGACGTGGTGCGAAACTCGCCTTCATCGCCAAAACGGGACACAATGCGTGGCTGGTCGTGGTTGCACCAAAATAACGCATTCCACGCTTTGCCGTGCATACCTTGTTGCCAGTAGTTGAAGATGGACTTCAGTTCCACATAATCAGGTTTGGCATACGTCCATTTTTCGCCGTTCGGGTAATCCACTTTTAAGTGGTGGAAATTAAAGGTCATCGACAATTCCGAACCGTTCAAATTAGCGTATTGTTGGCAATGTTCTAATTTGGTGGAGGACATTTCGCCAACGGTCATCAAGCCGTATGGCGTTAAGGCGTTTTGGTTAAGCATTTGTAAGTATTGATGAATTTTCGGGCCGTCCGTATAAAAACGGCGTCCATCGCCTTCAAAATCGTCTTCAAATTGTTCCGGCTTGGAAATCAAATTCACCACGTCTAAACGCAAGCCATCAATGCCTTTTTCCGCCCAGAATTTGCAAATATCAAACAATTCTGACCGCAGTTTTGGGTTTTCCCAGTTTAAATCCGCTTGTTCAGGGGCAAACAGGTGCAAGTAGTATTTTTGGGCTTTGTCCGACCATTTCCACGCCGAACCGCCGAATTTAGATTTCCAGTTGGTCGGTTGTTCTTTCCAAATATAATAATCGTGATATTCGCTGTTTGGATCTTCGCCTTGCTTAAACCATTCGTGGAAGGTGGAGCTGTGGTTGAACACCATATCCATCACAATGCGGATATTGCGTTTGTGTGTCTCGGCAATCAGTTGCTCAAAATCCGCCATCGTGCCGTAACTTGGGTCGATATTGCGGTAATCGGCAATATCGTAGCCGTTGTCAATTTGTGGCGACACGTACATCGGCGTAATCCAAATGCCGTCAATGCCAAGGGTTTGTAAGTAATCAAGGCGTTTGATAATCCCTTGAATATCGCCCGTGCCGTTCCCTGTCGTGTCTTGGAATGATTTTGGGTAGATTTGGTAAATTACCCCATTTTGCCACCAGTTTTTGTTGTTCATTTTTATTTTCCTAACATTATATGCGGTTGGATTTTGAAAAATTTTTGCAAATCCAACCGCACTTTAATTATTCCACTTCGCCCTTCAACGCTTTACGTTTGTACACCACCATTGTTAATGCAATCGGTACGATGATTGCCACTAACATTGCCACCGCAAAGGTTACCCAGAATTGGTGTTGGATCGATAAAATACCCGGTAAACCACCCACGCCGATACTGCCGGCTAACACGCCGTTGAAACCGCAGATTAACGCTGCACAAGCAGAGCCGATCATTGCGCATAACATTGGGAAACGGTATTTTAAGTTGATCCCGTACATCGCCGGTTCGGTTACGCCGAGGTAGGCGGATAATGCCGCTGGTAATGCTACCTCACGTACGGTCATTTTTTTCGTCATCATAAAGACTGCCACTACTGCAGAGGCTTGAGCGATATTCGATAAGGCGATTAAAGGCCAAACCGGTGTGCCACCCATACTTTGGATCATTTGCATATCAATGGCGAGCGAGGTTTGGTGAACGCCAGTTACCACTAACGGTGCATATAAGAAACCGAATAATGCCGCCCCGATTGGCGCAAATTCACCTGTCATCGCTGCTTTCACCACATAAGCTACGCCGTTGCCGATTTCACGACCGATAGGGCCGATAACCGTATGGGCTAGGAAAACCGCTAAAATAATGGAAACCACAGGAACGATGATTAAATTTAAGAAATCAGGCACGATTTTGGTCATAAAGCGTTCGATGTACGAAAGCGTTAAACCTGCCATAATTGCTGGGATCACCTGCGCTTGATAGCCCACTTTTTCAATGGCGAACCAACCAAAATCCCAAGTTTCAGGCAGTTGAGAGCCTAATCCATAAGAGTTCATTAGCTGTGGCGATACTAGGGTAATCCCTAGCACGATGCCTAAAATTGGCGAAGTGCCCATTTTACGTGCAATCGACCAACAAATGCCCACCGGTAAGAAGTGGAAAATCGCCTCACCGATAAGCCACAAGAACGAGTGCATACTTGCCCAGAACGCACTGATTTCTACCAGCGTTTTGGTGCCGTCTTCAAACATTTTGATGTCGCCAATCACATTGCGGAAACCTAAAATCAAACCGCCGCTGATCAAGGCCGGCAACAACGGAATGAAAATATCCGCCATATGAGAAATCAGGCTTTCATACCATTTTTGGTTTTGGCGTGCCGCCGCTTTTACTTGTTCTTTGTCCACACTCGCCAAACCGGTTTTTTGCAACAAGATTTTGTAGTAATCGCCCACTTCTTGCCCGATCACCACTTGATATTGACCGCCGGTTGAAAAGTTCGCTTTGACCATTGGCAAGCCTTCAATTGCTTTCGCATCAACCTTGCTTTCGTCATTTAACACAAAACGCAAGCGGGTAATACAATGTGTTACGGTCGCAATATTTTCACGACCACCGATATATTCCACAAGTTTGTCGATATTCTGTGGATCGATTTTTTGTTTAGCCATAAGAAAATCCTTTGCTGGATAAGAGAATTAAAATTGGTGCTGATTATAGATTGTTCTCTATTTAAATCAATGGGAACGTTCCCAATTTTATGAATCACTTTTAATTTTTGTGATCTTGATCACATATTTCTAAATCAATTTAAAGGGAATTTTGTGATGTACTATCGCTGTTTCGCTATTTTCTAGCTGGTTGAGCAATAAATTCACAGCGGTAACACCGGCTTGTTCATAGCCGAAGTCAAGTGTGATGAGTTGAGGCACAAAGGCTTGTAAAATGGGATTTTGCCCGATACAAGCAAGCGGTAAATTTTTCTGATTTTCTTGCAAATACTTAGCTGCCCCCACGGCTAAACCTGTGGTAGCACACACTAAAATAGAAAGAGGAAATGACATCAAGGAGCTAATTTGCTGATACCCACTTTCAATAGATAATTCGCCTTTTGCGAGATAAGGCGTAAGCTGATGTTGCTCACAAAAGGTAAGATAAGCTGCCGTCCTTTTTTTTCCGGTGGTTTCATCACTATCAACAATCCCCAAATAACCGATTTGGCGGTGCCCTTGTTGATACAAATGTGATAGCAATGCCTTCATCGCATTTTCATCATCATAATAAACGGCACTAAAAGGTTTATAGGCTCTCGCCACCGTAACCATTGCCTTCTTCCAGCCTTTAAGATGTTTTTCTTTTAACGCTGAAAACCCAAACAAAATCACGCCATCAACTTGGCGTTGTTGGAAAAGAGCCAGTTCTTGCACAACCCGTTCCGGTTTAAATTGACTTTCAACAATAAGCGGCGTGAAATCTTGTGCATATAGTTCATTCAAAATGCGGCTGAGCGTTTGCGATTCGGCACTCGAATTCAACCTTGTAACAATAATGCCGATCACTTTTTCCGTCGAGCCTCGCATTGCACGAGCGGTTCTATCCGGCGCAAAATTGAGTTCATTAATGACCGCTTGTACCCGTTCTCTCGTTTTTGGGTTTACATTCGGCGATTGGTTAAGCACCCTTGAAACCGTGGATTTTCCCACACCGCAGCGGGCGGCAATATCTTTAATGGTTAATTTCATAAAAGCAAAGCATCCATAAACCTTGAGCGTGATATTCCTTCTCACGCCAATAGAAAGTTACAGAGATTGATATAATTGTTGAACTTGACGAAGGAGTTTTCGGCGAGAAAATAAAAATTGCCAGCGGTTTCCGCCAACCTGTTGCCATAAAATCCCCGCACGAATACCAGCTAATAATGCTGCACGAATTTTATGCTGAATATCGGGGCGAACTAAATAATCCTGCATACCTAACACGTGAATTTTATTGCCTAGCGGACTGATAATATCGCTGTAAATAGACGCTAAATTGGCAATCATTTGATCCGCCATTACGTCCCCTTCATAAAGGGACAACTGACGTTCAATTTGCTGTAAACGTTGAATAAGCTGCGATTTGGCTTGCGGATTTTTATCCAATTTTTGACTTAACGCTAAAAGGCTAACCCAATAACGCCCAATTTCGGTATCCAGTTTACCATTTCCGCCACCTAATTGAGCGAGTGCTGCTTCTAAGCCCTGTTTTAAATTTTGGAGGGAATTGCCATACACCGCAAGGGTTGATTCAGGATGTGTAACCAGTAAACTTTTCACTAATACGCTAAAGTTCTCGCGATCTTTTGCCATTCCTTGATGAGCAAACTGCTGAACCAAGCTCGCTGCTTGACAAACCGCTGCATAAGCTATTGCAATATCTTGATAGTTTTTTGCCATAATTATTCTATTTAAAGGGAAATAAAGTTACGTAGAAGCGAAATATTTTTCGCCCTGATACTACATCATATCAAAAAGCTAAAGCAGTTGCCCGTTATCTATACGATAAACTTGATCAAACTTTTCAATACCTTTTAAACGGTGTGTAATCATCAATAACGTCCGATCCGCACAATGGGTTAAAATTAAATCAAGAATTTGTTGCTCTGTTTCTCGATCTAGTCCTTCTGTTGGCTCATCAAGCAAAACTAACTCTGCTTTACTTAGTAATAAACGGGCTAAACCTAAACGACGTTGCTCGCCGCCTGATAATGGTCTTCCCCCATCACCAAGCCATAAATTAAGCCCTTCTGTTTCAAGCAGGTACGATAATCCAACTTTTTCAAGCACATTAAATAGCTGTTCATCGGAGGCCTGATTATTTCCCATTCTCAAGTTATCCGCCAATGTTTGACTAAAAATATGCACACGCTGGCTCAAGGTAACAAGGTGTTCTCTAAGGGTATTTTCTGAAAAATCAGCGATGTTGCAATTTCCAAGGAAAATATGACCGCTTGTCGGATCGTAGTTGCGATTAAGTAACTGCAAAATGGTTGATTTACCACTCCCCGTTTTTCCTAACAAAGCGACCTTTTGTCCTTTTCGTAACGTGAATGAAATCTGTTTCAAGACCGATTGTGAGCTATTAGGGTAACTGAAATCAACATTTTCAAAACGGACAAGCGGTTGATTTTCTTCAATATTTTGCCATTGTGCATTGCCATTAAATACTACTGTCGGTGTTTGTTCCATCACGTCATTTAAACGAGTTGCCGCCGTAATCAGTTGCCCTAAATGTAAAAAGGCAACGCCAATCGGCATTAAAATTTCTGCTGATGCCATCACACAGAAAATCACTAATGCAATTAACGCTTCAGGCTGTTCGGCATCCGGCACATTTATTGCGGTGGAAACCAAATAAACCACGACACAAACTAAAATACCGTTAATAAAGGTTAAAAATGCATTAGATAAGCCGCCTAATTGGCTCTCTTTACTTTGTGCATTAAGCCAAACTTTCTCCGTGTCTTGGAGCTTTTCGGTCGCTTGTTGAATAGTACCAAAGAGTAAAAACTCTGCATTTAGTTGAATCCACTCAATGAATTGGCTGCGGTAATTCGCACGAGCCTGAATTACCGTTTTCCCGATTTTTTTGCCTAAGTGATAAAAAATAACCGGAACAATAAACAATAATGCAAACAGCGTACCGCAAATTATCCACGCTAAATCCGCCGAAATAAACGAAAGCCCAAACGCCATAAAGAGAATAACCATAACGGCACTAATAAATGGCAACACTAAATTCAAATAAAGGGTATCTAATGTATCAACATCGGCAACAAGGCGATTTAATAATTCGCTATTTCTAAAGCGATTTAGACCGCTTGGACTTAATGGAATTAACTTGCTAAAAACTTTAACTCGCAAATCTGCAAGCACTCGGAAGGTAACATCGTGCGTTACCAAGCGTTCAAAATAACGGGAAACTGTACGCCCAATGGCTAAACCTCGTACACCGGAAGAAGGATAGAAAAAATTAAAAGCTATCGCAGAGCCTACTAAGAATGAAGCGGCTAAAAACCACCCCGATAAGCTTAATAAGCCAATACTGGCTGATAATCCTGTAATCGCAAGGATAATACCAAGCATTAAACGCCCTACATGGGTACGATAAAGTGAGAAAAATGGGAAAAGAGATTTCATAAGATTTGAAACTATATGATTTCAAGTGGTGCCTAGGGTCGGACTCGAACCGACACGTTTATTCAACGGCGGATTTTGAATCCGCTGCGTCTACCAATTTCGCCACCCAGGCTAGGGATGTATTAGTGAAAACTAATATTAAGAAAATATGAGGCGGATTATAAGACTAATTATCGCTCCATGCAAGCGAGGAATGATACCCGATTGATTATTCGTCTTAAAAATCATCAACCCCATTTTTGAAGTTATGCACAAATTCTGTGGATAACTTCGTGAGTAACTTTCAAATAACCTGATCATCTCCTTGATTTATAAAGGTTATTTTCACATAAAAACGCCTTGAATGAAAAAAATACAGCCTATTTTAATTCAACCACTTCACTGATTATTTGCCCAGTTTCCAGTTGCGTGATTAGCTTATCTCCAACAGCTACCTCTTTTGCATTGGTTAAAATGTGTCCTTTTGAAGTTTGCGTAATAGAATATCCCCGTCCGAGAATTTTTAGAGGGCTTAAACCATCTAAACGGGTACATAGCGCTTGAAAACGTTGATATTCTTTCAAATAACGTTTATCCATTACGTAATTGAGTTGTTGTGCTAAATGGGCAATATATTGCTGCCTTTTTCCTATCTGATAGGGTAATGGCGAACTTTCAATACGTTTTGTAAGGTTTTCCCAATCTTGTTTTTTTCGTGATAAGTATTGAGACATTTGCTGATGTAAACGCACTTCTCTTTGGGCTAATTGTTCACGTTGCACCTCTAATTTACGTTTAGGATGATGAGGCTGTAAACGTAAAAATACCTGTGTTAATTGGTTACGCCGAGCTGAAAGTAAGCTCTTAACCGATTTTTCCATTCGATAAGCCAGTTGTTCAAACCGGATTTTGAATACATGAAGGTACTTTGACGGATGTTGTGCATTTAAACGTAAATTCAACTGCTGAAAGTGAGTGAGTTTTTCATGCCAAATACGATCAAAAGCTAAATTAACCATATTGAAATGATGTTGAAGCTGTCGTATCAGTTCTTGCTGATCCCGACTCACAAGTTCTGCCGCAGCAGAAGGAGTCGGTGCACGTAAATCTGCAACAAAATCAGCAATAGTAACATCGGTTTCATGCCCTACGGCACTAATAATGGGAATTTCTGAACGATGAATTGCATAAGCAACCACTTCTTCATTAAAACACCATAAATCTTCTAATGAACCACCGCCACGCCCGACAATTAAAACATCACATTCTTGACGGCGATTAGCTAAATCAATCGTTTGAACAATATCTTGTGTCGCCTCTTTGCCTTGGACTAAAGTGGGATAAATAACTACAGCTAAACTTGGATCTCGGCGTTTTAAGATATTCAAAATATCTTGTAATGCCGCACCGCTTGATGACGTGATAATCCCCACTCGTTTCACAAAATCAGGTAGCGCTTTTTTATGTTCTTGTGCAAATAGTCCTTGTGCTGCGAGTTTCATTTTTAATTGTTCAAACTGCTGTTGTAGCAATCCTTCTCCAGCCGGTTGCATGCTTTCAATGATAAGTTGGTAATCGCCACGAGGCTCGTATAAACTCACACTGGCTCGGACAAGCACTTGCATACCATTCTGAGGGTAAAACGTCACACGGCTATTTTTCATTTTGAACATCGCACAACGTACCTGTGCATTTTCGTCTTTTAACGTCAGATACCAATGCCCTGAAACCGGCTGGCTAAAATTAGAAATTTCGCCGGTTAGCCAAATTTGCCCTAATTCTGTTTCAAGTAAATGCCGAACAGAGTAATTGAGTTGTGTAACAGTAAGAATATTGTTCATATCAAAATGCGATAAGGATAGATAAAGCGAGTTTAAAGATTAGAGGGCAAGACTGCAAGCGGTGAAATCTAAATCTTTTTTTACCGATTGGCAGATAAAAGAAAACCCTCGATAATTTCGAGGGTTAAGAATTTGGTTGCGGGGGCCGGATTTGAACCAACGACCTTCGGGTTATGAGCCCGACGAGCTACCAAGCTGCTCCACCCCGCGTCTGATGTGAGGTATAATACTCTTTCACGATTTAATTGCAAGTTTTATTTCAAGAAAACTATTTATATGCCGAATTTTAAAACAGAATTGGCATAAAATTTCACAAAAAGACGAAATTTAAAGCATAAAATTTTTTGTATCGTTTTGGTTTATTTTTTGTTAATCTAGCGTTCTATTTTCTTCCCTTTATACTTTAATTTAATAATAGGATTTTTATGAATTGGAAAGCATATAGCAAATGGGCTATGGTTTTAGGCTTCTCTGTGCTCGTTGTCGGATGTTCATCTAAAAAAGCCCCTCAACGTACCTCTGTTGCGGATATTTACGCTGAAAATGCAAAATTAGGCGCTATCTATAAAAACCGTCAAGTTATGCCGTCATACATGAATTTTGCTCGCGTACAAGCGGTTGAAAACAAACAAAATATTGTAAACGGACGTGATTTTATTTCCCAAATTAACAATGTTCGCGCTTACTCTGACCGCATATCTAATCGCTATGAAGGCATTTACAGCAAAGTGCAACGTTGGGTGTCTTCTGGCGCTGATGTCGATGATCTCAGCAAATATGGCATCAATGCAAACCTCATGCGTGGGCAAGATGGCTATCAAAACGTGAATTTAACCGGTTATTATGCACCTGTATTACAGGCTCGTCGTACGCCACAAGGCGAATTCCAACATCCTTTATACCGTTTACCTGCGAATAAACGCTTTACTCGCGCACAAATCTATGCAGGCGCATTAGAAGGACAGGGCTTAGAGTTAGCATACTCAAACTCGATGGTAGATAACTTCTTTCTTGGTGTACAAGGGAGTGGTTTTATCGATTTTGGTGAAGGGCGCCTAAGCCATGTCGCTTATGCAGGACAAAATGGTTATAAATACAATGCTGTTGGACGCCTATTAGTTGAAGATGGTGAAATTCCAAAAGAAAAAATGTCCGCTCAAGCGATCAAAGATTGGACAAAACGTAATCCTAGCCGTACTCAAGAGTTATTAGAACGTAACCCTTCTTATGTCTTCTTCAAATTTGATGAAACTCACGATGTAAAAGGCTCTGCAGGTGTGCCACTTGTTGCATTAGCTTCTGTGGCTTCAGATAAAAGCCTTGTGCCATCAGGTAGCGTACTTTTAGTTGAAATGCCGTTAATCGATGATAATGGCAAGTGGACAGGTAAACACGAAATGCGCCTCATGGTGGCTCTTGATGTAGGTGGTGCAGTTAAAGGACACCATTTTGATATTTATCAAGGCATTGAAAGTGTGAATAAAAAAGCCGCTCAAACAGCAGGCTTACTTAAACACTTTGGACGCGTTTGGGTGTTAAATTAATTTAAAAGATAAAGCGGTAAGATTTACAATATTTTTTGCATATCTTACCGCTTTAATTAAATACAACCACCACAAGACCCACAACGCCAATCTTCCTTATTTACAGCCTGATAAAAATACCTAAACAGATCTTCTTCTAACGGAATATTCTCTGCAATAAACACATCACTTAGCCAGTCAATGTTTTCCACAATCCAATCATCCTCGTCTAATCCTTCTAGATAAAGCTCATCTTCCGGATCGATATAATTATAAATCCCTTTTGTTCCCATATCTTTATCAGCCCGATCTTTAGGCAATGTTAATGCTTTCCCTTCATAAGAAATAATCCAATGCCCTAAACACATTACTTGTTGTTTACGAGTCCACTCTGCTTGAAACGGATTTGACATAATAATCCTCAGTTCTCTGAATATCTAGATGTTATCAATTTTAGGTAGGTCAAAAGAGAGAGGATATACAAAGAAATTGGTAGATTTTAAGATATTTGAGGAAAATTTGATTTTATTCAAATGATGAAAATGTGCGAGTCAACGACCCGCACCTTAAATTTACGCATTTGCCAAAATAACAGCACGTTTGGGTGCCGGTAAGCCTTCTATAGTTTTAGAATGGTCATTCGGATCTAAAAAATCCACCAAACTTTCATTTTCCAGCCAATCTGTTTTGCGTTGCTCTTCAAGCGTTGTTACCGCTTGATCCACACAACGCACATTTTTAAAGCCAACTTTTTCAAGCCAGTTGATTAACGCAGGAACAGAAGGGATAAAATAGACATTTTTCATTTTGGCATAACGATCTGCCGGAACTAATACATCATTCACATCACCATCAATAACTAAGGTCTCAAGCACTAACTCGCCCCCTTTCACTAATTGCGCTTTAAGTTGTGAGAGATGATCGAGTGGCGATTTACGATGATATAAAACCCCCATTGAAAATACCGTATCAAAAGCTGCAAGCGGTTGCATTTGTTCAATACCTAGCGGAATTAAATTCGCACGGCGGTCGTTACCTAATAGCTTTCTTACGACCTCAAATTGGCATAAGAAAAGCTCGGTAGGATCAATGCCGACAACCATACTTGCCCCTTCGCCGACCATACGCCACATATGGTAGCCACTTCCACAACCGACATCTAATACCGTGCGATCTTTTAAAGGTGCAAGATGAGGTAGCACTCGATCCCATTTAAAATCAGACCGCCATTCGGTATCAATATGAATACCGTGTAGGTGGTAAGGACCTTTGCGCCAAGGCATGAGTTGTTTTAAATGATGAACAATTCTTTGCGTTTCTCCATTGGAAAGAGGTGCTTCCGGCACGGCTTCTACCTTATCTTTTAAGTTAAGCGTTACCGCAACATCCGGCATATAATCCACGATTTTTGCCCATTTAGCATAATCACCGTGAGTTGTTTTTTCCCACTGTTTTAATTGGAGAGGGAGCGTTTCAAGCCACGCAGAAAGTTTTGTTGTTGCAATTTGTTGATAAAAAGGACGGAAATCAATCATTTTCTTCTTTAAAGTGATAAGGACGCTTATGGCGTCCTTAGAATTAACATTATTTAACTTGTTGTAATTTTCGGTATGCCGCTAACAATTTTTGATGAGCCGGCATATCTTCAAGGCTTTCATCAGAACCGCTTAAGCCGTGGAATGGATTACCGCCTTGTACCGCAGACCACGCAAAGTCCACCGCATCTTTGCCGTACATTTTGTTAAATACCATGCGATATTGTTCTGCCTCGCGCGCCTCATCTAAGAACAACTCAATCGACTGAATTAAACAACGGTAGTAGTTGTTACGCTCTGCTGAGAAAACAGAAGCATTCATATCTGCTGTCCAGTTTGCCCAATCTAAGGCTTCTTCAAGGTTGCCTAACGCAAGGTGTAACATTGATTTTAACTCGCCGATACGCAAGGTTTGCAATGCCGAGCCTTTTTCTGCGACAATGCCGATAAACTCACGCACACGGGTCATATCGTCAATGCTTTGTTCGTCCAACTCGTCCAGTAACTCTTGGTAGGTTTCTTGATCGTGGTGGAAATATGGCAAGTCGAGCAAAATCCCACGCCATTCCATACCCATATTGTTGTTTGCATAAATTAAGTCGTCTGACGGATAGATGTTTGACATACCTGGGGCAAGAATACGGCAAGCGTAAACGCCTAAATGTTCGTAATCCATAATATAGACTTCTTGTTTATGCTTATTGAAAATTGCCATTAAGTTGGCAAATTCTTGTTCTGTCGTGCCTGAAAAATCCCAGTGAACGAAGTCGTAATCCGCTTCAGATTTGAAAAGATCCCACGAAATCAGACCGCTTGAGTCAATGAAGTGAGTTTCAAGGTTAGCGTGATCTGCCACATCTTCATTGTTAAATGAAGGCGGTGCGAAAACATCTAAATCTTTCAAGCTACGACCTTGTAATAATTCGGTTACAGTACGTTCAAACGCTACTTGGAAATTCGGGTGTGCACCGAAAGAAGCAAAGCAAGTGCCGTTATTCGGATTGAGTAAAATCACACAAATGACAGGGAACTCACCACCGAGTGACGCATCGTAGCAGAGGATCGGGAAGCCTTCTTGTTCCAGTTTTTCGATAGAGGCTTTGATCGTTGGGTAGCCGTCAATTACACTTTGTGGGATTTCAGGCAGGCTGATCGCTTCTGTGATAATGCGGTTTTTCACAAAACGCTCAAACACTTCCGATAAACCTTGTACACGGGCTTCGTTTTTGGTGTTACCAGCGGACATACCGTTAGATACGAATAAGTTACCGATAATACTTTGCGGAATATATACCGTTTGACCATCTGATTGGCGAGTATAAGGCAGAGCCACGATACCACGATCAGCATTGCCCGATTGTAAATCAATCAGTAAATCTGGGGTTAAATCGCCGTGAGGGTCGAAATAGCCACGCAAGAATGGATCTAAAATGCCTTCCGGTAGCGTTTCTTCATCTTCAATTTCAAACCATTTTTCACTTGGATAGTGAACAAATTTGCCTTCGGCAATCTCTTTACCTAAATAGAAATCCGCCCAGAAATAGTTGGTGGATAAACGTTCAAAATATTCCCCTAACGCAGAAGCTAACGCCGCTTTTTTACTTGCCCCTTTACCGTTTGAGAAACATTGTGGGCAGTCTGCATCACGAATATGTACCGACCATACATTTGGCACTGGATTGAGCCACGAGGCTTCTTCAATGTTAAAGCCTAAGTTTTTCAATTTCGTTTGGAATTTTTCGATACTCTCTTCAAGGGCAGCATCTTTACCCGTAATAAAGGTTTTTTCAGTCATTAAAATAGCCTGTTCAAAATAAGGAAAATCATTGCGATATTCTAACAAATGTGTAACAAGAAAGCATTGGATTTCTCTCTTTGCCAATTTCCTACCAAAAACAACCGCTTGTTTGATCTTGATTTTTGTTTTCTGATGAATGAAGTGATACACTTCCTCTAATTTAATTTAGGGACAAACGATATGAGTGGTGCAGAATTATTAGTCAATGTAACACCGAGCGAAACACGGGTGGCATTGGTAGAAAATGGGATCTTAAAAGAACTACATATTGAGCGAGAAGCCAAACGGGGTATTGTCGGCAACATTTATAAAGGGCGAGTGACCCGAGTGCTCCCCGGCATGCAATCCGCATTTGTTGATATTGGCTTAGAAAAAGCGGCGTTTTTACATGCTTCTGACATTGTTTCACATACAGAATGTGTTGATGAAAACGAGAAAAAGCAATTTGTCGTCAAAAATATCAGTGAATTAGTCCGTGAGGGGCAAGATATTATTGTTCAAGTCGTTAAAGATCCGCTTGGGACAAAAGGCGCACGACTCACGACCGATATTACCCTACCTTCTCGCTATTTGGTTTTTATGCCAGAAAATAGCCACGTGGGCGTTTCTCAACGGATCGAAAGTGAAGAAGAGCGTAACCGTTTAAAAGCCTTAGTTGAACCTTATTGTGATGAATTAGGTGGCTTTATTGTGCGAACAGCGGCAGAAGACGTTGCCCATGAAAGTTTAGAACAAGATACTATCTTCCTCAAACGATTATGGCGCAAGGTGTTAGAAAGAAAAGCAAAATACCCAACAAGATCGATGCTCTATGGCGAACTGGCGTTGGCTCAACGTGTTTTGCGAGATTTTGTCGGCACCCATATTAGTTCAGTCAAAATTGACTCAAAAATTACTTTTGAACAAGTAAAAGAGTTCTTAAATGAATTTATGCCGGAACTCACAGACAGCGTAAGTTTATATAGTGGCACTCAAACCTTATTTGATGCCTATGGCGTGGAAGAGGCAATCCAAAAAGCCTTAGATAAACGGGTTGATTTAAAATCGGGCGGCTACTTAATTATTGAACAGACCGAAGCCATGACAACGATTGACATCAACACAGGTGCCTTTGTCGG
Organism: Actinobacillus porcitonsillarum; assembly: GCF_003101015.1. Lineage (NCBI taxonomy): Bacteria > Pseudomonadati > Pseudomonadota > Gammaproteobacteria > Pasteurellales > Pasteurellaceae > Actinobacillus > Actinobacillus porcitonsillarum. The sequence goes on from NZ_CP029206.1 coordinate 2,076,461, forward strand.
GCATCGTGATTTAGCCCATACGATTTTTAACACAAACATTGAGGCAACGAAAGCGATTGCTCATCAACTCCAATTACGTAATTTAGGCGGCATTATTATCATTGACTTCATTGATATGCAGGAAGAAGAGCACCGCCTACGTGTTTTGGAATCGCTTGAACAAGCCTTAAAAGGCGACCGAGTGAAAACGAATGTTAATGGCTTTACCCAACTTGGCTTAGTCGAGATGACTCGCAAGCGTACACGAGAAAGCCTAGAGCGTATTTTGTGTTGCGATTGCCCTGCTTGTAAAGGGCGTGGAACGATTAAAACCGTTGAAACAGTGTGTTATGAAATTCTCCGTGAAATCGTGCGAGTTCATCATCTCTTTAATACAGAGAAAGTTCGAGTTTACGCCTCAAAAGAGGTGGCAGAATACTTAATCCATGAAGAAACGCATGCTTCGCTTGCCGAATTAGAAGCCTTTATCGGAAAAAAAGTCGAAATCAAATTAGAGCCTTACTATCATCAAGATCAGTTTGATGTAGTTGTAATGTAATGTTTTTATTTACATAAGAACTAATTTAAAAAATATGTGTAGGGGCGGGGTTTATCCCCGCCCGTAAGTCCTGATATTTGAATGAAATTCGGGCGGGGATAAACCCCGCCCCTACGAAAACATTAAATGTTTGTTCAATTACTACATAATACAGAATTTTTATTGAAAATTTATCTTAAATCCGACCGCTTGTTTTCTACCAAAATCCTGCAAAATCGCTTATAATATCGCCCTTTTAGTCTTAGCAAATCCGAATTCTTTAAAAAAATTTAAGGTAATACCATGTCTGAAGTTGAAAACCAAGAATTAGATCTTAACGGCGAAATGATTGCTCGCCGTGAAAAATTAGCCAAAATCCGTGAAATGGGAAATCCATTTCCAAATAAATTCCGCCGTGATGCTTATGCAAAAGATTTACACGCAAAATATGATGATGTTGATGGCGAAGCATTAAAAGAACAAGATATTCAAGTGAAAGTCGCTGGTCGTATTATGCTTAAACGTGTAATGGGAAAAGCCTCTTTCTTCACAATCCAAGACGTAAGCGGACAAATTCAGCTTTATGTTGCTCGTGATAATCTTGCTGAAGGTGTTTATAGCGATAAAGTGAGCCTTTGGGATTTAGGCGATATCGTTGGCGTATCAGGAACCTTATTCAAAACCAAAACAGGCGAATTAACGGTGCGTTGTTCTGAAGTAGAATTATTAACGAAATCACTTCGCCCACTGCCAAATAAAGTACAAGGTATTACAGACCAAGAAATCCGTTATCGTCAGCGTTATTTAGATTTAATCTCTAACGAAGAATCTCGCCGTACCTTTATGATCCGTTCACAAGTGGTATCAGGTATTCGTCAATTCTTCTTAGAAAGAGGTTTTATTGAAGTTGAAACACCAATGTTACAAGTGATTCCAGGCGGTGCTGCAGCTCGTCCATTTGTTACACACCACAATGCACTAGACGTAGATATGTATTTACGTATCGCACCGGAACTTTACTTAAAACGTTTAGTGGTAGGTGGTTTTGAGCGTGTATTCGAGTTAAACCGTAACTTCCGTAATGAAGGGGTTTCTGTTCGTCATAACCCTGAATTTACCATGATTGAATACTACCAAGCCTATGCGGATTATCACGATTTAATGGATAACACCGAAGAATTATTACGTAAATTAGCATTAGATATTCTTGGCACTACTGATGTTCCTTACGGCGAATATGTGTTTGATTTTGGCAAACCATTTGAGCGTATCACTATGCATGAAGCGATTGTAAAATACGGCAATGGTATTTCAATGGAAGATTTACACGATTTCGATAAAGCCGTTGCGATTGCAAAAGGTTTACACATTGAAATCCAAAAATCGTGGGGCTTAGGCTCTATTGTTAATGCGATCTTTGAAGAAGTGGCAGAACATCAACTTATTCAGCCAACCTTCTTAATGGCACACCCTGCGGAAATTTCACCGCTTGCACGCCGCAATGATGAAAATCCGGAAGTAACAGACCGTTTTGAATTATTTATCGGTGGACGTGAAATCGGTAATGGCTTCTCAGAATTAAACGATGCAGAAGACCAAGCTGAACGCTTTGATGCACAAGTAGCCGCTAAAGATGCCGGTGATGATGAAGCAATGTTTAAAGATGAAGACTTCGTTGTTGCGCTTGAACACGGTTTACCACCAACTGCAGGCGAAGGTTTAGGTATTGACCGCTTAGCCATGATTTTTGCTAATGCACCGTCAATCCGTGATGTCATTCTCTTCCCTGCAATGCGTCAAAAAGCGTAATAAAGCAGATCAAATAAGGGCGAACATTTTGTTCGCCCTTCGCTTTACTCTCCATTCAACATGAATTCTAACTGTTCTTGAGCCTCTAGCCATTCCATTTCAATCTGCTCAACTTTTTGCTTCGCTTCAACTTGCTTTGCTAATGTTTCCGTTAATTTTGCCTTATTTTCCGCCTCATAGATTTCACTTGAAGCTAATAAGGTTTCAAGCTCTGCCAATTGGGTTGAGGCTTTATCTAAATCCTTTTCCAACTGGGTAATTTTTTTGCGTAACGGTGCTGTTTGCTGGCGAAGCTCCGCTTCTAAGCGTTTTTGCTCTTTACGGTTTGAAGCACTCTCTTTATTTTCAGACACGCTAGCGGTCGAATTTTCAGAGGATTTTGCCAATTCAAGGCTATTTTGTTCATTCAGCCATTTTTGATAATCGTCTAAATCGCCTTTAAATTCTTCCACTTTTTTATCGTGTACCAAATAGAATTCATTGACCGTGCTACGCAATAAATGCCTATCGTGCGAAACCACCACCAACGAACCCTCATAATAAGTTAAAGCATCCGTTAAGGCTTGACGCATTTCCAAATCCAAATGGTTAGTCGGTTCGTCTAACAATAATAAATTAGGGCGTTGCCATACAATTAACGCCAGTACTAAACGCGCCTTCTCTCCCCCCGAAAATGAGCCAACCTCTTGTTTAACTTTATCCCCTTTAAAGTCAAATCCACCTAAGTAATTGCGTAATTCTTGCTCTGTTTTCTCTGGGGCTAATTTTGTTAAATGCCATAGCGGACTTTCATCAAAGCGCAAAGTATCCACTTGATGTTGAGCAAAATAGCCGAGTTGTACACCTTTGGCTAACTGAACGTGCCCACTTTGTGCTGCTAATTCGCCGGCAAGCAATTTAATTAGCGTTGATTTACCGGCACCATTTCTCCCTAACAAGCCAATTCGTGAACCAGGGACTAAATTTAATTTAACCGACTCTAAAACGGTTTTCCCACCATAACCTGTTGCCACTTTTTCCATCATCAATAATGGGCTAGGTAGCGCAAAAGGTGGTTTAAATTCAAATTCAAACGGCGAATCAGCATAAGCCGGTGCAATCAATTCCATTTTTTCGAGGGCTTTAATACGACTTTGCGCTTGTTTCGCTTTGGTTGCTTTTGCTTTAAAGCGGTCAATAAAGCTCTGCAAATGCGCTACTTTGCGTTGTTGTTGCTGATAAGCTGCATTTTGTTGCGAAATTTTGGTGGCTCGCTGAATTTCAAATGAAGTGTAGTTACCGGTATATTCGTGTAATTGCTGATTTTCAATATGAATCACTCGGTCAATAATCGGATCTAAAAAATCTCTGTCATGCGAAATAAGTAGCAAAGTGCCACGATAATTAGTTAGCCAGCGTTCTAACCAAATCACCGCATCTAAATCCAAGTGGTTTGTCGGTTCGTCCAACAGTAATAAATCTGAACGGCAAATTAAGGCTTGTGCCAAATTTAAGCGCATACGCCAACCACCGGAGAACGATTTTACCGGCAAATTGAGCTGTTCGGTTGAGAAGCCTAAGCCATTTAATAACGTTGCGGCTCGAGACTGGATCGTCCAAGCGTCAATCGTATCTAATTGAACGTGAGTGGTGGCAATCAAGTTACCATTATTTTCTGCATTGGCTTTCTCTAGTTGTGCCATCAATGCGGTATATTCCCGATCGCCTTGAATAACATAATCTATCGCCGAAATCTCTAACGCCGGCGTTTCTTGATTTACCCACGAAATCGCCCAATTTTTAGGAAGTAAAACCTCGCCGCCTTCAGGCTGCAATTCGCCTTTTAATAAAGCAAAAAGCGAAGATTTACCACAACCGTTTTTGCCGACAAGCCCGACTTTTTGCCCAGTGTGAATCGTTGCGGAGGTCTGCTCAAGTAGCGTATTTGTGCCACGCTTCAGAATTAAATCTGTAAAAAAAATCATAATAATTCATCTATTTATGTTAAAATTTATCGGCTTTATTTTATCATAATTATTAGGAGAGCAGATGTTTGATTCTTTGGCAGTACAATTTGTTGTACTTTGGGCGGTTATCGACCCGATAGGTTCTATTCCGGTCTATTTAGCAAAAACCACAGGGTTATCCTTAGATGATCGTAAAAAAATTGCCCGAAATGCGATTTTAATTTCTGCCGGTATTCTGTTTTTCTTCTTGATCGGTGGTCAGTTATTGCTCGAAGCGATGCAGATTCCACTCTCAGCATTCCAAATTGCAGGGGGATTGGTGCTTTTGATTTTTGCTTTAACCATGATTTTTGGTGAAGGTAAACCGCAGCATGAAATCAAAATGCAAACTAACATTAACGAGCTTGCTGTTTACCCACTTGCCGTGCCTTCAATTGCTTCCCCAGGGGCAATGATGGCAATTGTGCTTTTAACCGATAATCATCGTTTTAGCCTCTTTGATCAATCAATTACTGCGCTAATTATGTTAAGCGTATTATTGATTACCTATATTCTTTTATTACTTGCTAACCGAATTCAACATTTTATTGGGAATTCAGGTGCGGCAATCATTAGCCGAGTCATGGGGCTTATTTTAGCTTCGGTGGCTATCAATAACTTATTAGTTGGTATTCGTGATTTTTTCACGCAAGTCAGCTAAACTGAGTATACATTTATCTTTATTAAAGGAAGAAAAATATGAAATTCTCTAAAAAAATGCTTTTTGCAATGGCAACATTAAGTGTTGCAGTATTAACAGGTTGCCAAAGTAGCCAATCAAATGTACTAACATTTACAACACCATCGCCAACAGCGGTATTTAATACGAATAATCAAACTGCAGCAGTCAGTGTGAATACCCAAGATCTTCGCACGTCAAGAGAAATTGCCGCTTATACAAAAAATGGCGAAATTATCCGCTTAAGCTCAAGTCCGGATGTGGCACAAATGTTCCAACAAGCCGTACAACAAGACCTTAACGCTAAAGGCTTCCAAATTGTACAAGGTGCGGCAAATGCGCATGTTACTGTAAATATTAAACGCTTTTTTGCAACTGTAGAACAAGGAAACCTTCGCCACAAAGCGAATGCGGAAGTGAATGTTGAAGTCAGCGTACAAGGGTCAAAAGGTAACTTTAACAAAACCTTTAATGCTACTCGTAGCTACGAAGGCGTGTTAGGAGCAGATAATGACTCTGTGAAAGACGTATTAAGCCAAGCTTATCAAGACGTTGTAAAAGCGATTTACAACGATAACGAAGTTTCAAACGCAATTCATCAATATAAATAACCCTTTCACAAGCGGTTTAATTTGGTAAATGTGATACTAAATTAGACCGCTTATCAGCTTTTCTAAATAACATCATGCGAATTCCAAGAATTTATCATCCCGAGCCACTCATCGGAAAGACAACCTGTATTTTGAGTGAAGATGCAACTAATCATGTAGGACGAGTCCTACGCATGACCGCCGGTGAACAAATTACTTTATTTGACGGCTCAAACCATGTTTTCCATGCCACACTACAAGCGGTCGAAAAAAAGCAAATCATTGCAGAAATTACCTCTAGTGAATTAGATGATCGAGAATCGCCTTTATCTATTCATTTAGGGCAGGTTATTTCAAGAGGCGATCGCATGGAATTTACGATTCAAAAATCTGTAGAATTGGGTGTTAAAGTTATTACACCGCTTTGGTCAGAGCGTTGTGGCGTAAAATTAAATGATGAACGCCAAGATAAAAAATTACAACAATGGCAAAAAATTGCGATTGCCGCCTGTGAACAATGTGGACGAAATGAGATTCCTGAAATCCGCCCAATTATGAAATTGACGGATTGGTGTAAAGAGCAAGATGACATGCTTAAACTCAATTTACATCCAAGAGCTAAATATACCATTCGCCAACTGCCAAATATGCCGGCTGCCGGCGTACGATTATTGATTGGTTCAGAAGGTGGATTATCTCCGGAAGAAATTGCTATGACAGAAAAAGAAGGCTTTACTGAAGTTTTATTAGGGAAACGTGTACTACGTACAGAAACCGCCTCACTCGCTGCCATTACCGCACTACAAGTCTGCTTCGGCGATATTTAATTTTCCTCTTTAATCAAAATAAAAGGATCATATGTTAGACAATTTACAAGGTAAATTCTTAATCGCCACACCTGAAATGGACGATGAATTTTTTGAACGTGCAGTCATTTACATTTGTGAACATAACAGTAACGGGGCGATGGGATTGATCATTAACGTCCCAACCGATTTATCTGTTTTAGAATTACTAACCCGTATGGATTTCCAAATGGCAAATCAACGGGATTATAAAAAAGACCAAATGGTATTAAGTGGTGGACCGGTTAGCCAAGATCGAGGTTTTATTATCCATACTAAAACGGAACGAGATTTTCTTCACTCTTATCATGTTACCGATCGTATTATGCTTACAACATCTGGCGATGTATTGGATAGTTTAGGCACGCCCGATGCACCAGAGAAATTTGTTGTTTGTTTAGGTTGTGCAACATGGAGTAGCGATCAACTCGAAAATGAAATTGCGCGTAATTTTTGGATCTACTCGGAAGCTAACGACAAAACGCTTTTTGAAACAGGCTATTTAGATCGTTGGGTTGAAGCCAATGAATTTTTTGGCATCTCTTCAGGCGTACTTTCTAGCCCGGGGAGAGCTTGATATTTTCCCTCCCCAATCCACCTCCGTAAACGAAGGGGAAAAGAGATAGAGCGTTAAATAAATTTTATTAAAAATCCGCCTCTGCACTAAACGTCATCAACTCCCCTGTTATCGGGTGGGTAATGGTTAGACTTTCCGCATGTAAACACAAACGAGGCGCTAGGCTTTTCGCTAAGGGGTTGGCATAAAATTTATCGCCGAGAATCGGGTGCCCCAATGCTAGTGAATGAACCCTTAGCTGATGAGATCGCCCCGTAATGGGTGTTAATTTAACACGTGTTGTATTATTCGGTAAATGTGCCAACACTTCATAATGTGTTATCGCTTTTTTACCCCGTTCATAGCAGATTTTTTGGCGAGGGCGATTTTCCCAATCACAAATTAAAGGGAAGTCCATCACGCCCTTATCCCCTACTTGCTCGCCTAATTTGCCCCAAAGTAACGCAATATAGTGCTTCTTCGGCTCACGCTCTCGGAACTGGCGTTTTAACTCTTTTTCTGCCACTTTGCTTAATGCGAACAATAAAATACCGCTTGTTGCCATATCTAAACGATGAGCCGGTTCGGTAAAACCATATTTTTGCTGAACCCGTGTCATTGCGCTGTCATAGTATTCAGGGCGGTTCCCTGGAACAGAAAGTAATCCGCTCGGTTTGTTGATGACCAAAATATGGTTATCTCGGTAAACCTCATTTAAAAAAGGTTCTAAAGGTGGATGATATTCAATAAGTGCCATATATTTCTGAAATCATGTGGGATATGTACCACAGGTTTAAAATCTATTTGTAAATTGTAGGGGCGGGTCGGTGTGCCCGCCCTTTACCCCTCTCCCTGATTTTGCTTCTAAACGAAGCAAAATCTTTCCCTCTCCCACAAGGGGAGAGGGTTATATATTAACCGGAGCAGTTGAACCTAGAATTTTAACTAACTTTGATTGCTCACAATGACACGTAAACAATCAAGTCGCCAAGTGGCAAGATCTAATTGCGTGAGTGTCTCGTTAAGCTGTTTCTCTAACGCTGTAATCTCATCTGCTCGAATGTTTTTATTCACCGATTTTAACGCTTCTAAGCGGTGTAATTCAGCTTTTAATTTGCTATTCGCTTCTGCTTTTGCTTCAGCAATGATCGCTTCCGCTTGTGCTACCACTTTCTGCTCACTGATGCCAATCATCTTCTCGATGTTTGTGCGTGCCATTTTTGCAATTTTATTTGCCATCTGCTTATTCACTGGTTTCAATTGCTTTTCTAAACCGGCAAAAGAGACCTGAGCAGCCATATCGTTGCCTTTATTATCCAATAAAATACGAATTGGCGTAGGCGGTAAGAAACGAGTCAAATTAAGCCCTTTCGGTGCTTGTGTTTCCACAATGTAAATCGCCTCAAGTAGCAACGTACCTGCGGGTAAATTTTTATTCACTAACAGCGATACCGCCGATTTTCCAATATCGCCCGATGTGATTAAATCAATACCATGACGAATCATTGGGTGATCCCAAGTTAAAAATTCCACATCCTCACGCATTAAGGCTAATTGGCGATTAAACGTTACTGTACTACCTTCTTCCGCAAGCCCTGGGAAATCCGGCACGAGCATGTGTCCTGTTGGGCTAATCACAATACTTTGCTCGCCTAAATCCTCTTGCTCTAAACCAATTACATCAAAAAGATTTAAAGCAAAATTCACTAATTGAGGTTGGTTATCTTGTTCGGCTATCGCAGCTGCTAGTTGTTGAGCGGCTTCTCCGCCATTAGAGTTAAGCTCTAATAAGCGATCTCGCCCTTTTTCAAGCGCCGTTTTTAATACCTTTTGACGTTGATTTACTTTAGTAAGAAATTCATCAAATCCGTCCGCTTGTGGATCATCTAAATAGCCTTGCAACGCCTCATGATACTCATCAAAGAGTGTCGCCCCCATCGGACAGGTCTCTTCAAAAGCATTTAAGCCTTTGTGATACCACTCTGCCAACACAATTTGCGCAGAATCTTCAAAACAAGGCACATAAATTTTAATATCGTTTTTCTGTCCAATACGATCCAAGCGTCCAATGCTTTGTTCTAACACATCAGGATGATCCGGAAGATTAAATAACACTAAATCGCTGGCAAATTGGAAATTTCGTCCTTCCGAACCAATGCTTGAACTAATGAGAACCTGCGCACCCTCTTCTTGTTGGGCAAAATAGGCGGAAGCCTTATCTCGTTCAACAATCGACATACGCTCGTGGAACACTGCCGCACGAATCGCCTCTTTTTCACGTAAGATCTGCTCAAGCGCAATCGCTGTTTCTGCCTGTTTGCAAATCACTAACACCTTCTCATCACGATGATTTTTCAAGAAAGTGATTAACCAGCTAATACGAGGATCAAATTCCACCCAACGTGCCGTAGGATTTAAACGCTGAAAAAGTTGTTCCGGATAAAGCAGATCACTTTGCTTAATGCCGCCCATCATTTTCATCACTTTTAACGCATTCGTATATTGTGCCGGCATCGCCAATTTGACCTGATGATATTCACGGTGTGGGAAGCCTTTTACCCCTTGGCGAGTATTGCGGAACAACACTCGGCTGGTACCATGACGATCAATCAACTCTTGAATCAACTCTTGGCGAACTTGCAAGCGGTCAGATTCTGAAGATTTTTCGCTATTGATGATTTTAAACATCGGCTCGGTATCTTCTTCACTCAATAGCTCCGAAATCGCATTTTGCGCATTCGCACTCAATGGCTTATCGCTTAACAAGGTTGCAACTGCATCCGCCACCGGCTGATAAGCATTCTGCTCTTCAACAAAGGCACGATAGTCATAAAAGCGATCTGAATCCAATAAGGCTAAACGTGCAAAATGGCTTGCTTGCCCTAATTGTTCCGGCGTTGCGGTTAAAAGTAATACTGAAGGAATTTGTTTGGCTAAACACTCAACCAATTGATAAGCCACCGAAGGAGCCTCTTCCGACCAGGCCAAATGATGTGCTTCATCAACAATCAGCATATCCCATTGGCACGCTTTAACCTGCTCCGCACGATGAGGTTTCGCCGACAACCAATCAATCGAAGCAATGACCATTGATTCCGTATCGAACGGGTTCTCGCTGATATCATGACCATCTGCATCCGCCTGATCAAAATCGCTACAACGCTCTTCATCAAATAACGAGAATTTCAAGTTAAAACGGCGGAGCATTTCCACCAGCCACTGATGTTGCAAGGTTTCAGGCACTAAAATCAACACACGCTCTGCACGGCCGGCAAACAATTGTTGCTGTAAAATCATACCGGCTTCAATGGTTTTACCCAGCCCCACTTCATCTGCCAGTAACACTCGAGGCGACAAACGCTGCCCCACCTCTTTGGCGATATGCAATTGATGAGGAATAAGCCCGGCTCTTACCCCACGCAGCCCACGCAAAGGCGACTGAAACTGCGCTTGTTGGTGTTTTAGCGCATGATAACGTAACGCAAACCGATCTGAACGGTCAATTTGTGCGGAAAACAAACGATCTTGAGGACGGCTAAAACTCACTTTATGATCAAGCCCCATTTCGGGCAATACCACTTCTTCTTGAGTATCTAAACGTTTACCCAAATATAAAATCACCCCCTGATTTTCAATGACTTGGCTAACCTCCATTTGCCAACCTTCTGATGCGTTGATAACATCGCCCACTTGAAATTGCACTCGAGTGAGTGGCGCAACGGCAATCGCATAAATGCGTTCCTCCTCCGCTGCCGGGAATTGAATCGTAATGGCACGATTATCCACCGCAGAAACAATCCCTAATCCCAAGTTATTTTCAGATTCACTTATCCAACGCTGACCTACAACGAACATTTTTGCCTCTTTTTTATTTTAATTCGAGAGAATTTTATCAAATTTGCCCTCGAGAAAAAACTAGCGGTCATTTTCTTCGCTTATTTTACAACGTTTCCTAAGCTGAATTTCAGGCAAAAAAAAGCCTCTTATCCAATAAGAGGCAATGATACATGAATAAAATTTTCTGCCCTTTACAAGGGATTTTGTTATAGCTTATCGTAATAAAAACAAAGCCTTTTATTACAAAAAATCTTAACCATTATAAGAAAAACAAAACAACCAAGCAACTTTTTTGATCCGATGGAAAATAAATTTAGATATTACAATAGACGCAAACGATTAAATAAATTTCAATTTATCTTATTTTGTATTTTATTCATAAAAAAAGACCGCTTGCATAAACGCAAACGGCCGCTTTCCGAGTTAAAAAACAAAATTAATTTTTATCTAAATCTAAATCCGCTTTATATTCAATACGGTTGTGGTCTTTCACTTCAATTTGCACATCAAGTTCTTGTTCACCACGTTTAAATTTTAAATCTGCATCGTCACGCTCAATATCAGATTCTTTTAAACGGAAACCATGTCTTTGTGCATGAGAAATAACTCTTTTAGCTAATCCGCGAACATCATTTCCTTTTAAACGATATTCAACTTCATATTCGCCATTACCTTGTTTATCGGCTTTCACCAACTGACCATTCGGGCGGTAAATTTCACTTGGAATGCTTGCAGCAAATGCCGATGAGGCAAATAAACCTAATGTTGTTGCTAATAAAGTCACTTTGGGTAACATTTTCATTTTTGATTTCCTTCATGAGATAAAATAAATCATCTGCCTTTATGACTTAGGTAATTTGGATAAGTTCCCCTCTTTTTGAGAATTTTGTTCACTTTTTTATTTTTCGATATAATGATTCGATATCTTTCTTTATCTTCTCATCTTATGTGATAAAAAAATGGCGTTATTTTATTCTGAAAAAATGGCAAAAAAACCACAAAAAAAGACCGCTTGTCCTGTGGTTGAAATTCAATCGTTAGATTATCAAGGGCTTGGAGTAACCAAAATTGATGGCAAAACGTGGTTTGTTGAACACGCACTTCCAACCGAAAAGGTCGCAATTCAAGTGATTGAAGAAAAACGGCAATATGGGCGAGCGAAGGCGGTTAAATGGTTAAAAACCGCAGAAAACCGCCAAACGCCAAGTTGTGCAATTTATGCTCAATGTGGCGGTTGCCAAATGCAGCATATTCCGCTTGAAGTACAAAGAGAAACCAAACAACAAGCGTTATTTCAACGTTTACAAAAACTGCAATCTTCTCCTATTGCACTTGAACCAATGCTCGTTGGGCAAGCGAAAGGCTATCGCCGCCGTACCAAATTAAGTGTTGCGTTGCAAAACGGTAACTTGGTTATGGGATTTCGTATGCAAAATTCCAACCTAATTATACCGCTTGAGCAATGTGAAATTTTAACGCTGGCACTCTCTACCCTTCTTCCTTCATTACAAAATTTATTAGCAAACTGGAAGCAGAAAAAGCTCTTAGGACATATTGAATTGGTGGAAGCAGATAACACCGTGGCGATGTTATTAAGATATATGGGCGAACTCGACTCGTCTGATTTGGCGCAGTTACTTGCGTTCGCAGAAGAAACCAAACTTTCGCTGTTTTTGATGAATGATGCGCAGCAAATTGAGCATATTTGTGGCGAAAAACCATACTATAAACTTAATGATTTAACGCTACATTTTTCTATTCGTGATTTTATTCAGGTCAATGCCGAACAAAATCAAAAAATGGTCGCACAAGCCTTAAATTGGTTAGCCCTTGAAAAATCGGATCGGGTTTTGGATTTGTTCTGTGGGATGGGAAACTTTACCTTACCGCTTGCACAACAAGCCGGCTATGTTGTCGGTGTGGAAGGGGTTGAAGAGATGGTTGTTACCGCACGCCAAAATGCCGTTGAAAACCAGTTGGATAATGTTGCCTTTTATCAAACCAATTTAGATGAGCGTTTTGTCGATCAGCCATGGGCGGCAGAAGCATTTAATAAGGTGTTGTTAGATCCGGCTCGCAATGGGGCTTATTTTGCGTTAGATCATTTATGTGAACTGAATCCCGAGCGGATCGTTTATGTCTCTTGCAATCCGGCAACTTTAGTTCGAGATGCCGAAAAACTCATAAAATCAGGCTACTCTCTGGCGAAAGTAGCCGTAATCGATATGTTCCCTCATACGGGGCATTTAGAGTCCATTTCGCTTTTTGTTAAAGCGAAATAATTAGTTTTTAGCTAATTGGCGAGCGGCTGCCACAACAGCGGCAATCGCATTTTCTTCCGTACTCTTCATTGTTGTTTCATTTGGAATCTCTTGTTGAGTACGGTTTACAATCACACCGGCAACCATACCAGCTTTTAAGCCTAACGCAGCACACATTGTAAATAGCGTTGCCGATTCCATTTCGTAATTCATCACGTGTAAATCTTGCCACTGTTTTAGGCTACCTTGATATGCCGGATACACTTTGCCTGAATAGGTATCGTAACGCTCTTGCCCTGGGTAGAATGTATCTGATGAAGCGGTAATCCCGACATAAGTTTGAACACCTTGCGCTAATGCCGCTTGATGTAATGCGGTGGTACATTCAAAATCTGCTACCGCTGGATAAGCCAATGGCGCAAAATGTTGGCTCGCACCATCTAAACGCACCGCCCCTGTGGTAACTAATAAATCGCCGACATTGATATGCGGTTGAATCGCACCAGTTGTACCAATACGTAAGAAGGTACGCACACCTAGTTGCGCTAACTCTTCCACACAGATAGAGGTTGAAGGACCGCCAATCCCCGTAGAACAAACCACAATCGGCTCGCCATCGGCATACCCTAACCAAGAGTTAAATTCACGATGACTGGCTAAAAAGGTTGGATTTTCTAATTTTGCCGCAATGCGCTCACTTCTTGCCGGATCGCCCGGAATAATCGCCACTTTCGCGCCGTTTAACATTGCTTTGGTTAAGCCTAAATGGAATACTTCAGACATATTGTTCTCCTTTATATTTGCCTAAATTCAAATTCATTGTAACAAAATTTATTTTTAACTTATTGCGTTTAAACAAGTTTTTATCAGTTTTGGGGCCCCCTCTCTCTGCCGAAGGCTGCTGAACGCATCCTTCGTCTGTCTCTCTCCCACAAGGGGAGAGAGTTTAATGTATTGTTTACACCTTTTGCGTAAGCAATAGCACACTTTCAAATAGCTGTTTAAATAAAACGGGGATTTTATCTTCTCCTCTTAATTCCATCTCTTTTGAAAGCGCAATCGCTAAATCAGGTTTAGAGGTAAAATGTACTGCACGTTTAATAATTTGCGAGGTGGGATAAAATTTTCCATTCGGCTGCCAGCGAGCCAATTTTAGGAAAACCGCTTTAAAACCGGAATGATAAAAGAAATGCTCAATATCCCGATAAGGTAAGATGGTCAAACGGCTGGCAAAATTATCCTCTAAACTTTGAACGGTATCGGCATAACGCAAGCCGGCATCATCGCCATCGGTCAAGACGTACCATTCAATCCCCATTGCTTTGGCATATTTAATCAGCGGTCTTAAACCACATTGGGCAAATTCGACAATCCGGATTCCCTCAATATCTAAATCGATATTCAGTAATTTTGCCATCTCTTCCAAAATCCAAACTTCTGTTTCGCCTTCTACTAAAATCCACGTTTTGGCAAAAAGCGCTAGTCCTCGATTGTGATGAATATGAAAGGTCAGTTTTCTTAAATCTTCTTTGCCTAACATACTACTTTCAATTTGGTAAGCCTGAGTATGATCTGGGTAACGCACTAATCTGCAGATCTCTTTTAATGGAATATGTGATAACAACTCCATTGAATTGGTAGTGGTAATCCGCTGAATTTGCAATTGGCTGATTAAAGCCCATAAGATAGCAATCATTCTAGGGTGTAATTGCGTATCAAGATCTTCAAATAAGATGATCGGCGTGCCTATATTGGCTAATTTTTTATCCCGAACAAAAAATGCTGAGAGATATTCACGGACTTTTTCGGCAAGATGAGGGGCTTTTTGTAATCGAATACAAAGTGCTTTTGCTTTTTCCCATAAAAAAGCGTTATCTTGCATAGCTTCGAGGGCTTTTTTTCGGCTTTGTGCCGTTAAAAAATAGTACTTCATCAACAATGCAAGGGCTTCTAACTCTTGCACAAATGCTTGATCTGAAGCGTTAATCGGCATCGGTGTCAATTGCACCTGATTGATCGATTTATTTAAACGTGCATCACGTAAACGATAAACGGGATGTCTCTGGATTAAATAACGGATAACCTCTTGTTCGTTTTCACAGCTTATCACTCGATGTCGTTCATTCGTAAAACGATAATGTGTTGTAACCTCCCCGTTATTCCGTTCTCCAAAAACCTCCAAATGAAGAGAGTGTAAACCTTTATCGTCAGTGACAAATAATCCACGGCAAGGTTTTAACTCGGCTTCTCGATGTTCGTTTCCCCGCTCTTCACAAAACGTAAAACGTAGCCGAATTTGTGGGTGTTTTTTCGGCTGGCTACCAAATTCCACGTGGAAATCACTTTCTGTAAATTGATAAAGCTCGTCACTGGAACTGAAGATCGTACTCAACGCCCCTAATAAACTGGATTTACCCCAAGTATTTTCGCCAATCAGCACCATATTTGGGAGTAATTTCAGAAAGAGGGAATTAATGCCACGAAATCCGTGAATTTCAACAAATTTTAGGTACATACTTCCCTCCCTACTTCAGGATTTCATAACAAGGCTGATAGGCTTTTTCTGTCGGCAATTTCATTCGATTTTGTTGCACCAGTGATTGTAAAAGCCGATCCATTTTTTCCATCAACAGCGGATCGCCCGATAACTTAAACCGCCCTTCTTTTTCAATCAATGCCTGGGTTTCAGGTTTAATATTTCCTGCCACAATGCCCGAAAATGCACAGCGTAAGTTTGCGGCAAGTGCCTCTTTCGATTGTTCAAAATGTAAATTCAGTTGTGCCATTGAATGATGCGTTGGCACAAAAGGTTTAATCAAGGCTTCCGGAATGTTGAGCGACCAATTGAAATGATAAGCCTCACCATTTTGGCTACGTTGCTGTTTTAAACGGGCGATTGAAGATTTCATTTTTTTCGCCACTAAAGCCGGATCATCAATGATAATTTCATACAACGCCTGTGCTTCTTTCCCTAAGGTTTCGCCAATGAAGCGGTCGATTTCTTCAAAGTAATTTGCAGATGCTCTCGGCGCCGTTAAGATAACCGGAAGTTGCTGATCGTGATTGGCAAAGTTGAGTTTAATTCCCAAAATATACAAAAGCTCTTCTAATGTCCCCGGCCCGCCCGGAAAAATAATGATACCGTGCCCAAAACGCACAAAGGCTTCAAGGCGTTTTTCGATGTCGGGCATAATGATAAGTTCATTAACAATAGGGTTCGGTGGTTCGGAAGCAATAATGGAAGGCTCAGTAATGCCGATAAAACGGCTATTTTTGTAACGCTGATGGGCATGCCCAATAGCCGCACCTCTCATCGGTGCTTCCATCACTCCTGTGCCACAACCGGTAATGATGTTAAGCTCTCTTAAACCTAGCTCTGTTCCTACCGTTTTACAATACTGATATTCTGTTTCACTAATAGAGTGTCCTCCCCAACAAACCACCAGATTTAAATCATTGTTTGCCGGAAATGCCTTAGCGTTACGTAAAATAGAGAAGATCAAATTACTGCTGTATTTGGATAATGGAATGTCCAAAACGCCTTTTAACCGCTCGGTCATACCGTTTACAAAAATAATATCACGCAATACAGAAAAGAGATGATATTGGATATTTCGGATAATTTTTTGATCGACAAATGCCGTTTCAGGTGGATTATGCAATTCAAGCACGATACTTTTCTCACAAGCCACTAATTCAATATCAAAATGTTGATATTGTGCTAAAAGCGCCCGACTATCATCCGTTACCGCCCCTGAATTTAACACCGCCAGCGAGCAATTACGATAAAGCGGGTATAAACTCCCTTTGGCTTCTTTTTTCAATAGCTCCACTTCTAACTGAGAGAGTTGTTCCATGCTTCCTTTGGGGGCGATTCTATAACGACTCATATCGAATTCCTTCTAGTCTTTTCGGACAACATAGCAAAAAATAAATTTTTATGAAATAGATTTATCAGTAATTCCCTAGCTTTTATTTAATATAGTAGATACCATAAGACACAACAAATTTTATTTCATAAATGTATCTAAATTAAATGCCGTCTGTTTTTGCAATACAGCCTGTGCAATAGTGACTAATTTACGCATTAAAGCAGTGATAATTACCATTTTAGGCTTACCACACTCAAGCAACCGCAATACAAACGAGCGATATACGCTATTTTTGTAGCAGCCAAAGGCAAAATTCATTGCAGGACAAAAGAGCGCCTTGCGAATGTCGGATTGCCCGATTTTTGAGATACCAATAACGGTATTTAAACTTTTCCCCGAACTTTTAATCATCGGGGTTAAGCCTGTAAAAGTGGCTGCAGCTTTTGCATTTTTAAAACGATTGCCATCACCTAAATGGGCAATCAGTTGAACGGCGGTTGCAAAGCCAATAGCAGGAATAGTGCAAAGCAATTTTACATTGTTTTTCAATGTGTTATCTGCATTAACGCACTGTTTAATCGTTTTCTCCAAAGCATTAATCTGCGCTTTGATGAAGGCAATCATCTGCTGTGTTGAAGCAATGCAATCGCTATCAATCAACATCGTTAGCCGTGTTTTTTCTTGTGCCAACTGTTTTTTCAGGTGGTCAAGTTGGCGATTTTTACGCAACAATTCCCGTTGAGCAGGGGAAATTGGCTGATAAATCGGTAATTTATGACGCTTTTCATCGGCATAATCGGCAAGCATTTTGGCGTCGATTTTGTCGGTTTTAGAGCGTAAATTATCGGTTCTCGTGAAATTTGCACTACATTTAGGGTTAATTACGCTAACGGTGATTTGCTGTTGAAACAGAAAATCAGCTAGGGCTTCGTGATAAATATTGGTGGCTTCCATTACGCAGTGAAAAGTTTCACCAAATGTATTGAGCCACTGCATAAGTGATTGAAATCCTTCCGGATTATTTTTAAACACTTTATGCTTATGTTTGCCGTTTTGTAATTTAATGGCAACATCAAATTTAGCTTTGGCAATATCAATGCCAACGTAATATAATGGGTTATCCATTTGACCTCCAAACCTTGTGAATGCGGGCTACGGAAAACGTGCCTGAGATACCATTCGGGGTGATAGTGGATGAGGAAGTAGGCTTATATCTACACTACGTGCTTAATAGCACTAGGGACGCCACAACTCTACTTTCTCTTTAACCCCATTATGATGGTACTCGTAATGGGGTTTTCTTTTACCCATATTCTAATACAAGGGACGTAATGCTGGCGTCCGTATAAATTCAATACGGAAAAACAATATATTTTTAGAACATGAGAAAAACGGGCGCCAGCATGGCGCCCCTACTATTCTTTTGAACAACATTAATTGAAATTTAAATAGAACGTGATTTCTATCCGCTCCTCATTCAAACGATACTCATCTTTCAAATTCGGGCCGCAAGAGTTAGAGCCGATGCCACTCATTTTGTAATCCACACATAAAATAGTCGAAGCCGCTTCTTCTAGTTCATAATGGTGTTTTTTCGTGGTCAGTTCTTCGGCGGTATAAGGCGAGAGGTTAAAGCTAAACGCTTTATCTGCACTAATGTACAAACCATTTACTTTCAAATACTCACAACCAAAATGGCTACCATTTTCTTGCGGTTTAACGTAATCCGTATGGTTCGTTTTTGCCGTTGTGTGGTAAATCCCCAATTTTGCTAAATGATGTTTATCAATGTAACTTTCCGCTTCGCCATAGCCAAAATACTCTAATGGCTCTGCCATAGAAATTTGCTGTTTTGGTAAATAGAAACGTAACCCAAAGCGAGGTAAAAACGGTAAATATCCTGCCCGTTGCCCTTGAATATGCAATGAAATTTGCCCGTTCGCCCAAATTTGATAACGGAGGTCTAAAGTTAAAATGCGTCCACGGGCAACCGCTAAAATGGCAGATTTCACGGTAATTTCAACCGCTTGATCTGTAACATTTACCGCTGTTTCATAAGCTCGACTATAAGCTTTATCGTAACCTGCATTTTGCCACGTTTCACGAATAAGGCGGTCGTTATCCGTTGGTGCTCGCCAAATCACAAAATCCAGCGGTTGTTCAATTTGTGCCACTTCGTTTTTCTCAATATGGCTGAAAATGCCTTTCTGTTTATCGAACAGATAGCGATAATCGCCATTTTTGATCTCAACGGTTAGAGCTGTTTCGTTTACGTCAAAGTGGGTTGCTTCTTTAACAAGCGGTTGTTTTTTGAAGTGATTTTGCGGATAAAGCAAAATTTGATCAAAGCCTAACTCGTGATGCTTCGCCAGCAATGCCGAAGCGTGATTTTGCGTATAACGTAAATTTAATAGCCAATGTTCGCCGTTATTTTCAGGCATCGGCAAATTGAGCACGGCACTTTGCTGCGGTTTGCAATCAATTTGGCATTTTCCACCGCTTGTTACCACGCCGTTTTGGACAAATTCATAATGCACCGTTACGAAATCGGCTAAATCCGTAAAATCAAGGTAATTGTGAAGACGTAATTCGCCATTTTGATAGCTTGCTCGAACAGGGCGATTAACGTTTTTCAGCTCTAATAAATTGCTGTGTGGGATGCGATCCGGAGAAACTAAACCGTCCATACAGAAATTGCCGTCATTCGGTGTGTCGCCAAAATCGCCGCCATAACCAAATTTACCGTTTGGTAAATAAGGGGCGTGATCGCACCATTCCCACACAAAGCCGCCACAAGATTGGCGATGGCGTTGGAACGCTTGCCAATAATCTTCCGCATCACCGTTAGAATTCCCCATTGCGTGAGTGTACTCACATAAGATAAACGGCTTCGCTTTCGGCTCTTCGCAATAGCGGTCAATATCTTCTGTCGAGCCGTACATTTCACTGTAAAAATCTAAATTTGAGAGATCATTTTGGTGTTGAGTATGTTGATAAATTGAGCTTTCATAATGCACCAAACGAGAAGGATCGCGTGATTTTATCCATTCGGCAGCCGCCTCAAAATTCTCGCCGTAGCCACTTTCATTGCCTAGCGACCAAATAATAATCGAAGTGCGGTTTTTGTCTCGTTCTACATTCGCTTGTTGGCGATCTAAAATTGCCTTTTTAAAGGCTGGATCACGTGCAAAATAGCAGAAATTATCGATGGTCTCTTGGCGAATACGGGCCGTTTCAGGATCGTTTTCGTGATTGAGGAAAATGCTCGGTTCCGGTGTTTTGACCGTGAGCATACTCGCCCCGTGTGCTTCCACATCGGCTTCGCCAATCAAGTAAAAACCATATTGATCGCAAAGCTCACTAAACCAAGGCGCATTCGGATAATGGGCGGTACGAATGGCATTGATGTTATGTTGCTTCATCAACTGTAAATCTTTCAAGGCTTGTGCATAACTGATGGTATAACCCGTTTTCGGATCGCTGTCGTGGCGGTTCACGCCTCTAAATTTAATTGGCTGCCCATTGAAATAGAAAATGCCTTCTTTCACTTCCGCTTTTCTAAAGCCGATTTTTTGGACGATCACTTCATCGGCATAGCGTAAAACCAAGGTGTAAAGCTGTGGCAGCTCTGCATTCCAAAGTTGAATATTCGTGATTTTTTCACAAAAATCGACCGCTTGTTGTTGTAAAACTAAAGCACCGTTTGGGGCAAAAAGCTGAATATCAAGCGGTTGTTTTTGCCCGATAAATTGCGTTTCCAAACGAAGTTCCGCTTGGCTAAAATGCTCATCTAATTCATAGCGGATAAAGAAATCCTGCAAATAATTTTCTGGGCGTTCCAGCAAATAAACATCTCGGAAAATGCCCGACATTCGGAATTTATCCTGATCTTCCAAATAACTACCATCACACCATTTTAAAACCACGACCGTTAAATGATTTGTGCCTTGTTGCAGGTATTCCGTCACATCAAATTCTGAAGTGTTATGGCTAATTTGGCTATACCCGACAAATTGCTTGTTGAGGTAAACAAACAAGCAAGAGTCCACGCCTTCAAAATTCAATAAATAGCGTTTCGCCGTGTTAGGCTGTGCCGTAAAGGCGCGATGATAAACACCGCAAGGGTTTTGATGCGGTACAAACGGTGGATCAAACGGGAATGGATAGTTGATATTTGTGTAGTGGTGTCGATCAAAACCGTGATTTTGCCAATTAGACGGCACGGGGATTTTATGCTCAAACGCCATCGTTAAAAAATCTTGAGGCAGTTGATGATAGCTTTCGTAATAATTGAAATCCCAATCGCCATTAAGCAAGGTAAAATAGGCAGAATGTTCCCGTGCCTCGGTGGTTTCTAAACTTTGATGAGGAATAAAATAGGCGTGATGCGGCAAGGTATTAACGTGTAATATATTTGGATCTTGGAAATAGTTTGGAAGTTGCATTTTCATTCTCCTATTTGGGTGTCTCTTTTTTTAAAGAGGAGGATTTTCTGATGCGTAGGGTGGACGTAAGTCCACGTTTCTTATCAATATCAATCGTGGACTTACGTCCACCCTACAAAAAAGTTTATACCATAACCTCTAATATCAAATTTTAAAAAATAAACTGATAACTTATTTTATGGTTATAAGGCTCATTTGCTTTCAAAATACCGCCAAATTTTGCCAATTCCGGCTGGTTTGGGCTGTTGGGGAAAAACTCGGGTTCTAACGCAATACCGGCATAATCTTCATATTCGCCCGCTTGCATATTGGGTTGTCCTTTTAGCCAATTGCCCGTGTAAATTTGAATGGCTGGATAGCTGGTATCCAATTTAAGCGTTAAATCCTCCACCGCTAGACAAGCGGTAAAATCTGGTGATTTTTTTGCAATAAGGAAAGCGTGATCGTAGCCTTTTACGTTTTGTTGATCGGCATCGCTCAGCAAATCCTTGCCGATGATTTTGGCTTGGCGGAAATCAAAACTTGTCCCGTCCACCGCTTGCAAAGGTTTATTGGGAATACCGCTTTCATCGACCGGTAAATAGTGGCTCGCATTTAATTGCAAGCGATGATGTTTGATCGTCGGTTCGCCACTTAAGTTAAAATAGGCGTGATTAGTCAAGCAAAGCGGTGTGTCTTGCGAAGCGTTCGCTTCAAAGTGAATTTCAAGGCAATCTTCATTCAGGCGGTATTCCACAGTCGTTTTTACCTCGCCGCCAAACCCTTCTTCGCCGTCAGCAAAACAGTAGGCAAATTTAACCGCTTGTGAGCTTTGGCTTAGGATTTCCCATTCCACTTTATCCGCCCCCACATTGCCGCCGTGTAAGTTATTGCGACCGTTATTCGCCGCCAGTTGGTAAGTCTTGCCGTTGAGTTGATATTGTGCATTGGCAATGCGGTTGGCATAACGCCCAACCGTTGCGCCAAAGTAAGCGGTCTGTTTTTGCCAATTTTTTGCATCGGTGGTAACCAAAACTTCTCGTTCGCCTTTTGGGTGTTTTACAATGCAAGAAAGCCAAGACGCCCCAAAAGGAGAGAGGGTTAATTTAAGATATTTGTTTTCAAGTGTGATAAGTTGCATAACAGCTCCTTAATTTCCCTCGCCCGCTTGCGGGAGAGGGGGGAGAAAATTCGTAGAATTTTCGGAGGGAGAGGAGAATTTGTAAAATTTTTTGAAAAACTGACCGCTTCCCCTCTCTCTGCCAGCTCACTAGACATTCGCTGGCTGTCTCTCTCCCGCAAGCGGGCGAGAGTAAGATGGAAATTAAACTACTCTCACCCCATCACTTGCAGTGCAAACGTAAAAGGTTTCTTTAATTCCCGTTTGTTTTTCGTAATTTTCTGCAATCAGCTGGCGGAGTGCTTCGACTTTTTCGTGAGGCACAAGACAGACGATACAGCCACCAAAGCCGCCGCCGGTCATTCTTGCCCCACCTTTTTTACCGATAGCGACTTGGGCTAATTCCACCAAATAATCAATTTCCGGTATGGTAATCTCAAAGTCATCACGCATTGAGTCGTGAGATTGCGCCATTAGCTCGCCTAATTTTTCCATATCATTGGCTTTCAAGGCGGCAACTGCATCTAACACACGTTGGTTTTCGGTTACCACGTGTTTCGCACGTTTATAGGCTAATTCACTTTCTGCTTTCAATGCTTCAGCCTTAGCAAGAAAATCGGTAACACTTAAATCCCGTAAGGCTTTCACGCCAAAGAATTTTGCTGCTTGTTCACACTCTTGACGGCGGCTGTTATATTCGCCAGTGACTAAATCGTGCTTCACATTTGAGTTAATAATAGCAATGTCATAGCCTTGTGGCACAGGGGTTGGCGTAATTTCTAAAGAGCGGCAATCAATCATCACTAAATGATCTTTTTGCCCCAACGCAGAGGTAAGTTGATCCATATTGCCACAATTTGCGCCCACAAATTTGTTTTCGGCTTCTTGTCCGATTAAGGCGATCTCCGCAAATGAAAGCGGCAAGTCGCCAAGCCATTGGCAAGTTTTGCCGATAGAAATTTCTAAGGCGGCTGAAGAGCTTAAACCTGATGACATCGGTACATCGCTCGTCATCGCAATATCAGCACCCTGTTGGAAATTCGGGCATTTTGCTTGGATATATTTCACAACACCACGCACATAATTTGCCCATTTATGTTCGCTTTTTTCGATAGGTTGGCTTAAATCAAATTCATCTTGTGCTTGAATATCAATGGCATAAACTCGCCAACGGCTGTCATTGCGTTTTTTGAGGCTCACTGCCATACCATAGTTGATAGCACAAGGCATCACAAAGCCATCGTTATAGTCCGTATGCTCGCCGATAATGTTTACCCGACCAGGGGCAAAAATAGTTTGCTCGGCATTTTCGCCATAATGTTGTTTAAATTGGGTTTGAGAAAGTTCGATTGGGGTCATAGTATATTCCTCTTAATTGCACAAACTTTTGTAGGGTGGGCATCCCTGCCCACCAAAAAACAAGGCTGGTTATCAAATGGTGGGCAAGGATGCCCACCCTACATGCATTTCTAAAAATGCAATGTTTATGCAAACTCAATATAATGCTGGTTATTTATCTTTATAATGCACTTCATCACTCACTGCATTAAGCCTTTCCGCCGCTTGTTCCGGAGTAAGATCTCGTTGGCTTTCAGCCATCATTTCATAACCGACCATAAATTTACGCACAGTTGCTGAGCGTAAAAGTGGTGGGTAAAAATGGGCGTGGAGTTGCCAATGTGCATTTTCTTTACCGTTAAATGGGGCAAAATGGAAGCCCATTGAATAAGGGAAGCTGATGTTGAAGAGATTGTCATAGCGTATCGTTAATTTTTTTAGGGCTAATGCCAAATCTTCTCGTTCCGCCTGATTAAGCTCTTCAATCGATTTAAACTGTTTCGCTTTTGGTAGTAATAGTGTTTCAAACGGCCACGCTGCCCAATAAGGCACAACGGCAATCCAATCTTCAGTTTCTACGACAATGCGTTCTCGTTTTTCCAGCTCTCGTTGAGCGTAATCTAGTAATAATGGGCGTTGATGTTTGGCAAAATAATCGGCTTGGCATTCGTCTTCTGTGGCTAATTCATTCGGTAGAAAATTACTTGCCCAAATTTGCCCATGTGGATGAGGGTTAGAACAACCCATCATTGCCCCTTTGTTTTCAAAGAGTTGCACCCATTGATAACGTTGTTTTAGCTCGCCAACTTGCTCTTGCCAAACTTCTACCACTTGTGCGATTTCTTCAACGCTTAGTTGTGGCAAGGTTTTGCTGTGATCCGGCGAAAAGCAGAT
Organism: Actinobacillus porcitonsillarum; assembly: GCF_003101015.1. Classification (NCBI taxonomy): domain Bacteria; kingdom Pseudomonadati; phylum Pseudomonadota; class Gammaproteobacteria; order Pasteurellales; family Pasteurellaceae; genus Actinobacillus; species Actinobacillus porcitonsillarum. Next base: position 2,101,188 of record NZ_CP029206.1, read on the forward strand.
CACACGGCTCTCGCCTTGTGTGTGCGAAATTTGGAAAAGAGGATCGTCATTTTCTTCCGGTGCCGGTGTATCCGGTAATAAGGCAGAAAAATCATTTTTGAACACAAACGGTTTTGTATATGCCGGATTTTGCTCGCCGGTAATCCGTTTATTGCTCGGGCAAAGATAGCAAGTCGGATCATAACTCGGTTTATCTTCTGCCACGATCTCTTCTTGCTGCCCTTGCCATGGGCGTTTGGCTCGATGCGGAGAAACTAAAATCCATTGATTTTTCAACGGATTAAAACGGCGATGTGGGTGATCGTTTAAAATAAATTGCGTTGTCATATAATCGCTCCATTTCAATCAGATTTTTGGAGTATAGTTTAACTTTGCTTTTTAAGCTGTGATAAGGATCACAAGTATAGGGAAATATGTAATATAACATTGTATTTGTACAAAATTTAACATACGTTTGTAGGGGAGAATTACATTCGCCCTGATATTCCTGTGAAGGTTTTGGGGCAAATGTAATTTGCCCCTACATCGTTACACTCGGGTAAATTTCAACAACATTGCAGAAGCAGGATCAATTAACGGCAAGCCTAATCCGACTTTTGCTAACCATTGGCTGTTAATGATAACTTTTTCGCCCTCTAAGGCTTTTACCATCCATTGTGGTAATTTTTTCATCAAATGCCCGAATTTTCCTTCGGCAAAATTACGAGGTAAATCGAGTATTTCTACTTGATAATCGCCTTCAGCTAAATACGGTAAACGTAACGCTTCTTGCCCTAAGTAATCCAACATTGCAAGTTGGCTGATTAAAACAACCGCTTGCGAGCCTTCTTTATTAACCACGCCATTCACAAGTGAGGCCGGATCTTTACGGTCTAGTCGGAACGATACGCCATTGTGCAATAACGGGCGTAAAGACTTATGCAACGCAATGTATTTTGCAAAGTTTTGGCGCTCTTCTTCGCCCTCTTTAACCGGATCAAGTTCTACGCCCATATGTCCGAACAGTGCCGTTAAGCCACGGAAATTTGCATCTAATTTTCGGTAAGTCGTATGACAGTGATAGCCTCCGATATGCGCTCCCATCACTTCCGGCGGATAGAAATAGCTAAAGCCACGTTGAATAGTTTGGCGCTCAAGAGCATCATTATCGTCCGAAGTCCAGAAACGTTGTGAGCGTTTTAAAATTTCATAATCGATACGTCCACCACCGGAAGAACACGCCTCAAACTCCACATTCGGATATTTTTCGCAAAGCACATCACATAAGCGATACAGTGCTTCAGTTTGTTTGGTAACAGCGGCTTTGCCTTCGTGTGCGCCTTGTACAATACGGCGGTTCATATCCCATTTCACATAGTCAATGTCGTGATTGCCTAACAACCAATCCATACGTTCGACTAAATAATTAAACACATCAGGATTGCAGAGATCCAACACATACTGATTACGCTCTGCAGGTTGATCGTAGCCTTTTACTTCCAATAACCAATCTGGGTGTTGTTGATAGAGCTTTGTCGGTTTATTAATCATCTCTAACTCTACCCAAATCCCGAATTGCATACCAAGCTCTTTCACTTGCTGAATAACCGGTGTTAAACCGTTTGGATATTTACGTTCATCTAAATACCAATCGCCTAATCCGCCAAAATCATCATCACGTCCGATAAACCAACCATCATCAATAATAAAACGTTCTACGCCCATTTCTGCCGCCGCTTTTGCCATAGCGATAATATGATCCGGTTTATGGTCAAAATAAACGCCTTCCCAAATATTTAAATGCACAGGACGCGTTTTTTCTTTCGGGAAGCGGACAATATGCTCACGGACATATTGATGGAATTGTTGGCTCATACCGTTTAATCCTTCCGCTGAGAAGGTGCTATAAACCCAAGGCGTGGCAACTTCTTCATTTTGCTCTAGGCTAATTTCGCCGGCAAAATATAATGCTTCAAGCTGAACAGTTCGGCGACCACGAATATCAATATCGGCACGAATACGATGATTGCCACTCCAAGCTAAATGAAAGCCCCAAACTTGACCATTTTGCTCTTTAAAGCCATTTTCGCCGACCATTACAATAGGCGGATATTCGTGAGATGTTCTGCCCACTCGATTTTCTTGAATGAAACCACCATGTTTTAAAGTTTGGCGATTAAGCTGGAACTCTCGTACCCATCTGCCGTAGAAATTGCAAACTTCATCAGCAAACTCCGGTAATGGTAACGTTACTGCAAGGCGATCAACCGTATAGCGTCCTGCTTTTAAATTACGTAGTTTGTTGCGAGTTTTTAGTACAGACGTTTTTTCATCAAGCACAAATTCGCTGATAAATTCTAATCCGGCGATTTCATCGGTTTGGCGTAAGATCAAGCGGTCATTTTCTTGCTCAATTTTACTTAATTTGAATACCGGCATTGAATTCAAACCATTACGATGCCCTTCTAAACTACTGCTTTCAAAATAGCCTCGTCCGTTCTCTGAAATGAGTGATACAGGTACATCAATATCTAAGCCTCCATTGGTTACGCCAGCTTGTGAAAGCCAAGCACTTTCAGGGCTAAATGTGGAAAGTTTTTCGCCCCAATAAAGGATGCGAGGGTTATCTGATGCCTCAATAATAAGATCGTTTTTTTGACTAGAAAGACGGATAATATTGCTCATATTATAAACTCCAATTCGGTTAAATTCTTTGGCTTGTTTACGGGCGGGGATACCCTCGCCCATACAAAATATTCCCTATATTTATGCCCCTACCGCATTACGGCGATGAAGCTGATAGCGCTCTTGCATATTCATTTTGCCTGTTAAGGTAAAGACGGAAAGTAAGGTAAAGCCAAGCGCAATACAACCTAAAATAAAGTAGGTTTCTTGATAGCCAAATTTGTCGTACCAGCTTCCCACCACTGATGACGCTAACATATTGCCCACTTGTTTAATGAATTGGCACGCCACCATATAAATCGTTGCTGAAAAATGAACTTCAAACACATTGCCGATATATTTGAATAAACCGACTAAATAGAATGGCACTTCAAACATATGTAAGGTTTTTAACACGACTACGTGCCACGCCTCCGAAGCGTAAGAAGAACCGATAATACGAATGGTCATAATAAAACCGGCGGTTAAAAGCGCATTTTTTGCTCCCATACGGTTAATTAAAAGTGGGACAAAGAACATAATGGCTGCATTTAAAAACTCGCCCATCGTGGTCACATAACCAAACATTTCAATCCCTTCTTCTTTGGAGTCAAAGAAGGTATTAAAGAAATTACCGAACTGTTGGTCAAAAATATCGTAAGTACACGCCACGCCCACCACATAAGCTAACAATGCCCAGAAACGAGGAAGTTTGAATAATTTAACGGCTTGTGCAAGGCTGACCGGATTTTTATTTGCACCAAGTTGCGCCATCACAGAAGCGGTAGAATTTTGCTCTGGTTTTGCAAGTGCGACTAAAATCAGTAACACCACCGCACCGGCTGAACCTAACCAGAACACAGAATTAGGATCACGACTGTATAAAATACCGGCAATTGATGCACAAATCCCCCAGCCGATCATTCCGAACATTCTCGCTCGCCCATATTCAAAATGGCTTTGACGGCTAACACGTTCTACATAAGCTTCTGAAGCACCTGCGCCCCCTGAGAAAACAAAGCCCATATAAACACCGCCTGTAATTGCCCCTAACCAGATGTTACTTTTTAATAACGGCGCAAAGATATAAATAAAGAAAGGTGCGTAGAAAACGAGCGCAACTGCAACTGCCCACAGTAAATGTTTTTTCACGCCTAATTTATCGGTAACGTAACCAAAAATCGGCTGGAAGCAGAGTGCAAAAAACGACATCGCTGCAAAAACAATGCCTCGTTCTTCGCCACTCAAGCCGTTAATATCGCCCAACCAAATCCCTAAAAACGGATAACAGGTTGCCATAATAAAGAAGTAGGTAAAGAAATAACCGCTAAATACAAAGTAGTTACGGTTGCCCCAATAATAGGCTTTATTGGATGTACTTGTTTGCATATTGCACCTCATTAGGTTAATTTGATAGCAAAATGATAACGTTACCATTTTATCTTTCAAAGCAAATTTTGTTGAAAATGTGAAGAAGATCACATTTTTTAACGTTATCATTTCAATTTTGTGAGCAAGATCACATTTTTATGCTTTCAAAATACGATAGAAAATGCGAAAGTATCGTTAAATTTTATAAACCTTAACATTGCTGCCAAAGAGGATGATATGGCTTCATTGAAAGAAGTAGCAAAACTGGCTGGGGTATCGCTGATGACTGTTTCTCGAGCGATCAACAACCCGGAACAACTCTCCGAAAAGACGCTCGCTCGTGTTAAACAAGCCATTGAGCAACTTGGCTATGTGCCGAATATTGCTGCCCAAAAAATTCGAGGAGTGAGTAACAATACTATTGGCGTACTCTCCTTTAGCACTGCAACCACACCGTTTTCTGTGGAAATTTTGTTAGCCATTGAACAAACGGTACGTAAATACGGCTGGAACAGTTTTGTGATCAACGCTTTTGAAGATAATCCGCAAGATGTCGAACAAGCGGTAGATCTACTTCTCTCACACCGCCCAACCGCCATTATTATTACCCGCCACGGCTTAAAAGAAATTAACGTGCCGAAACGCCTTGCTGCTTATCCGATGGTGTTAGCCAATTGCGTTACTCAAGATATTGAGGTGGCAAGCTATATTCCCGATGATTTTCAAGGTCAAGCAGATGTGATGAGTTTATTAGTGGAGAAAGGATATAAAAAACCACTTTGTCTTTATATTCCTCATAATGCCATTGCCGCTCAAAAACGCCAAGAGGGCTTACACACTATCTGGTTTGCACAAAAAAATGCTCATCCGCTAACCGAGTTTTTTATGGATGAAAGTGATGACTATCTGCACGGTGCGGACGAGTTGAAAAAACTGTTAGAGCAAGGTGTTGAGCATTTTGATTATGATGTGATTGTTTGTGGAAATGACCGTATCGCTTTGCTTGCCTACCAAATGTTGCTCGCCAAAGGATTACGTATTCCTCAAGATGTTGCTGTTGTGGGCTACGATAATATGGTGGGAATTGCGCATTTATTCCTTCCACCGCTGACAACGGTTCAGCTCCCTCACTACGAAATGGGAAAACAAGCCGCACTGCATTTGATTGAAGGTAGAAAGGGAAAGAATACCTATCCGATTGAATGTCCGTTGGTTGTAAGAGAATCGTGTTAAAAAGGCTAGATAAAAAGAAACCCCATAGAAAACCTACGGGGTAAACCTTTTGTTCTAATTCTGGAGGTATGAATCAACTGTTTTATAAAAGGAGACAAATAAAACAAGAACAAAAGTAAAAACTAAAGGAAATTAGTTGGCTCCTCCTGCGGGACTCGAACCTGCGACATATGGATTAACAGTCCACCGTTCTACCGACTGAACTAAGGAGGAACAAAACGGCGTCATGTTAAGCGAAATTTGTATAGCAGTCAAACTCCAAATGGAGAACTTTCAATTCTTTTCATTCTTTACAATTAAGATTGACATACGGCACAACTCGGCATTTTGGCTAGCTTCATTTCTCTAACTGAAAAATGTAAAGCATCAATGATAAATAATTTACCGGATAAATTTTTACCAATACTGAGTAAGACTTTAATCGCCTCCATCGCCTGCATACTGCCAATTACCCCGACAATCGGTGCCATCACACCAGCCTCAACACAGCTTAATGTTCCTTCGCCAAATAATTGGCTTAGGCATTGGTAGCAAGGCTCATCTTTCTGATAAGTAAAAACCGAAATTTGCCCTTCAAATCGAATTGCCGAACCGGAAACAAGCGGTCGTTTTTGTTGAAAACAGTGCAAATTAAGCTGATTACGCACTTCAACATTATCAGTACAATCTAGCACAACATCAACTTGAGCAATAAGTCCTGCCCACTCATCTTGTGCAAATTTTTTATGAATGGCTTGAATGGCAATATTCGGATTGATCGCCTGTAAACGCTTTTTAGCCACTTCGACTTTAGGTAAACCAATATCCGCATCGGTATATAAAATTTGGCGTTGCAAATTGGATAAAGAAATTTCATCAAAATCAACCAAAATCAATTTGCCAACACCAGCCGATGCCAAATATTGCAAAGCTGCACAGCCTAAACCGCCCGCGCCGACAATCAAAACTCGGCTCGCTTTTAATTTCTCTTGTCCGTCAAAATCAACCGCCTTCAAACTAATTTGGCGGTTGTAACGTAACATTTCGTGATCACTAAGTTCCATACTATTTAAGTAAACTGTTGAAAGGTTGAATGGTAACTTTCTCGCCGGCTTGAACTGCGCCACGTTCTGCTTCTAAAACGATGAAACAGTTACTCTCATAAAATGCACTGAAAATATGCGAGCCTTGTGTGCCAATCGGTTTCACTTCTAATTCGCCACGTTCATTAGCATAATAAAAACCACGCTGGAAATCTTGGCGACCTACCGCTTTTTTCAACGGAACAGCACTACAAGCGGTTAAATTTTGAGTAAGTTTTGCAATACTTGGCTCATTCATACCGGATAAATGCGCTAAAGCAGGCTGAACAAGTTGGTAGAATGTAACCAAAGCAGAAACAGGATTACCCGGTAAACCAAAGAAAATCGTTTGTTTGGCATTTTCTTGCCCTAGCTTACCAAAAGCAAAAGGTTTACCAGGCTTCATTGCAATTTTCCAAAACGCTATTTTGCCTAATTTTTCCAATACATCTTTGGTAAAATCAGCCTCTCCAACAGAAACACCACCGCTGGTAATTAAAATATCCGCTTCTTGTTGTGCTTGTATAAATTTCGCCTCAAAAATTTGCGGATCATCAGGCAAGATACCGTAATCTATAATTTCACAGTTTAATTTTTCTAACATCAAACGCACCGCAAATCGGTTAGTGTCATAAATTTTCCCTTCCGTTAATGGCTCGCCTACGCTCGTTAATTCATCGCCTGTTGAAAGAATTGCCACTTTTAGACGAGGGAAAACCGGCACTTGTGCAATTCCCAAAGAAGCCAATAAAGGTAAAGTTGTTACATTGAGTAAACTTCCTTTCGCTAAAACTAATTCCCCTTGTTTAACATCTTCTCCCACTCGGCGAATGTTTTGTCCAAGTTTAGGTGTTTTGCAAAAAATAATCTGATTGTCACCGCTTGTTTCGGTTTCTTCTTGCATCACAACCGCATCACAACCTTGTGGGATCATTGCCCCCGTCATAATGCGAACACACTCGCCTTGCTTTAACTCGCCATTAAAGGGATTGCCGGCAAAAGATTTGCCGATTTGCGTGAGTTGATTTCCTTGTGCTAAATCGCTTACACGAACCGCATAGCCATCCATAGCGGAATTATCAAAACTTGGGACATTGATTGGCGAGAAAATATCTTCTGCCAGAATACGGTTTGCACACGCATTTAAGGCTAAAGTTTCAGTTACTTTAGGTAAAGGAAGCTGCTGCAACATTTGTTGTAACGCTTCTGTTAAGGGTAAAAGTGCCATAATCCATCCTCTTTGTCATAAAGAAAAGGGCGTATTAACGCCCTTAATTTCTTTTAGTTTACCTGATTTTCATCAAAATTCGAATGATCTTCGAAAGGTTTTATGAACTGATATTGTGAATTTCTAAATTTGTTGCTTGCGTTGCTGCTTTACTTTTGGCTTTATCATTACGTGCTTGCGCTATCGCGTCTAAATAATCTTGACTGACATCGCCCGTAATATATTCGCCCGTGAAAACGGAAGCATCAAAGTTTTTGATGTTTGGATTTTCTGTTTGTACCGCTTTAAATAAGGAAGAAAGATCTTGGAAAATCAGTTTATCAACACCAATGATTTCAGCCACCTCTTCCACACTACGTCCATAAGCCACAAGCTCTTGGCTGGTTGGCATATCAATTCCATAAACATTAGGGTAACGGATCTCCGGCGCAGCAGAAGCAAAATACACTTTTTTAGCACCTGCGGCACGAGCCATTTCAACAATTTGCTCAGATGTCGTACCACGTACAATTGAGTCATCCACTAAAAGGACATTTTTCCCTTTAAATTCAGACGCTATTGCATTCAATTTACGGCGAACCGAACTTTTACGTTGCGCTTGCCCCGGCATAATAAAGGTTCGAGCAACATAGCGATTTTTTACGAAACCTTGACGATAAGGTTTGTAGAGAACATTTGCAATACGTACCGCAATATCATTTGAGGTTTCAGGGATTGGGATAACTACATCAATTTCATCCACTAATCGCCCCCATTCACGTTTGATTTTTTCGCCTAACAGCTCCCCCATATGGACACGTGCACCATATACCGAAACACCATCAATCACAGAATCCGGACGGGCAAAATAGACATATTCGAAAATACATGGGTTAAGTGTTGGGTTCTCCGCACAAATAGCAGAATGAACTTGCCCGTCAAAGGTAATGTAGATTGCTTCACCAGGTAATACATCTCGCTCAAACTCAAAACCAACAATATCTAGTGCCACGCTTTCAGAAGCAAACATATATTCCGTTTTGCCATCTAGCACGCGTTTTCCTAAAACAAGCGGGCGAATTCCAAACGGATCACGAAATGCTACCATACCATGCCCAATTATCATCGCAATACAAGCATACGCACCTTTGATTACTTCATTCGTTTTACGAACGGTTTCAAAAATGTTTTCCGGTGTGAGATGTGCGGTAGGATATTGATCAAGATAGTGAGCAAAAATGTTAAGTAGAGCTTCAGAGTCTGAGTTAGTATTAACGTGGCGGCGAGCTTCATTAAAAAGACGCTCTTTTAATTCTGCACTATTGGTTAAATTACCGTTATGAACCAAGGTTAAACCGAATGGAGAGTTTACATAGAAAGGCTGCGCTTCCGATACACTTGAACTACCTGCAGTTGGATAACGCACATGACCAATACCGGCATTCCCTTGCAAGCGTAACATATGTTCTTGACGGAACACATCGCTTACCAGCCCATTTGCTTTACGTAAGCGGAATCGATTTTCTTCATCGATAGTGACAATACCTGCGGCATCTTGTCCACGGTGTTGAAGTAATGTTAATCCATCATAAATCGCCTGATTCACAGGCGATCCCCCAATAATGCCGACAATGCCGCACATAAAATAACCTCTTATTTTGTGGAATTTAAGAAACTGGAATTAGCTTGCATCTGATCAAAGAACCATTTCACAATAAAATCAAAATGCGGAATCAGTTGAGATTCTTTCCATAATTCACTTTGACTTACTGATGTAAAGGTATCTAAGAAAAATAATGCTGCGGCAACAATAAGAATACCTCGTAAAGCACCAAATGCACCGCCTAGAATACGATCTGTGGTTGATAAAATGCCTGTTGTATCAATAATTTTACTTAAAAGTGCGTTAATCACACCGCAAATAATCAATACCACAATAAATAATGCCCCAGCGGCAATACCATTACGCAAGAATTCTGAATTTTGAAGATAGATAGAATTAACTTGAGTGAGATAACCGCTTAAATAAGGATAAAACGAACTTGCGACCCAAAAGGCAATTACCCAGCCAGCCAATGAAAGCGCTTCACTCACAAAACCTCGCCAAAGGCTAACTAAAATAGAAAATGCAATAAGTCCGATAATAATGATATCAACCATAAAAACCTCAATGGGTCAAAACGACCGCTATTTTACAAAAAAAGAAAACGTTTGCGTAGTGCAAACAAGCTAAAAAATGGCAATTTTTGCCAAAAAATTTAACAAACGAGTATTTTTATAAATTTTAATAAAAATCTGACCGCTTGTATTATTCAGCATTATACCCAATATCTTCCAAAGTGGGATTATTTGCCCCAGCCTTTGCTAATTCATCACAAATTTCATTTTCACGATGTCCCGCATGACCTTTAACCCAATGCCATTCCATTTTATGACGCTGGATTTCCATATCTAAGGCAATCCATAAATCTTGATTTTTAACCGCTTTACCGTTCGCTGTTTTCCAATTATTACGCTTCCAATTAAAAATCCATTTTGTGATGCCGTCTTTCATATACTGGCTATCTGAATGTAAATGCACTTGGCAAGGTTCCTTTAACATCGCAAGAGCTTCAATAACTGCGCGAAGTTCCATGCGGTTATTAGTCGTTCGGAAATAACCTTGGCTAACCGTTTTTTCATGCTGATTATATCGGAGCAATATGCCTATTCCCCCTTTGCCCGGATTACCTAAGCAAGAACCATCTGTAAAAATTTCGACTTGTTTCATTTGATTTATCGATACTAACAAAAGTGCATCAGTATATAACTTAATTATAAAAAAAGAAAATCGCCCCAAATTAACCTTTGAGGCGATTTTGCTCTTAATCTTAAATAAAAAGATTATTTTTGACCTAATTGCGGCACAACTTGGTTATTCGCAGAAATTAAACCTGTTTCGGTATAAATCGCTAATTTACCACGTGTATCCACAATATCTAAGTTACGCATTGTTAATTGACCGATACGATCTGACGGTGTAAATGGCGCATCTTCTACTTTTTCCATACTTAAACGTTCTGCTTCGTAAGTTAAGTTTGGCGATTCAGTATTAAGAATCGTGAAGTCGTTACCACGGCGTAATTCTAAAGTTACAGTACCGGTAATTGCTTTTGCTACCCAACGTTGTGCTGTTTCACGAAGCATTAATGCTTGTGGGTCGAACCAACGACCTTGGTATAATAAGCGACCTAAACGTAAGCCGTTAATACGGTATTGTTCAATCGTATCTTCATTGTGAATACCGGTTACTAAACGCTCGTAAGCAATGTGTAATAATGCCATTCCCGGTGCTTCATAAATACCACGAGATTTTGCTTCAATGATACGGTTTTCGATTTGATCTGACATCCCTAAACCATGGCGACCACCAATACGGTTTGCTTCAAGAATTAACTCAACAGCATCTTCGATACGTTTGCCGTTTAATGCAACCGGCACACCTTCTTCAAAGGTAACAGAAACTGTCTCAGGTTTGATTTCAACTGATTCATCCCAGAACGCTACGCCCATAATTGGTTTCACAATTTTCATTCCGGTACTTAATTCTTCTAAGTCTTTCGCTTCGTGCGTTGCACCTAACATATTTGAGTCGGTTGAGTAAGCTTTTTCAACAGACATTTTGTAGTCAAAACCGTTAGCAATTAAGAATTGCGACATCTCAAAACGACCACCAAGCTCATCAATAAAGAGGTTGTCTAACCAAGGTTTATAGATTTTTAATTTTGGATTGGTTAATAAACCATAACGGTAGAAACGCTCGATGTCATTGCCCTTAAAGGTTGAGCCATCGCCCCAGATGTTTACGTCATCTTCTTTCATTGCAGCAACAAGCATTGTACCGGTTACCGCACGACCAAGTGGCGTGGTATTGAAATAAGGGATACCGCCCGTTGAAATATGGAATGCACCACATTGAATAGCTGCAATACCTTCGTGTGCTAATTGCGCACGGCAGTCAATTAAACGTGCATTTTCTGCACCGTATTCCATCGCTTTTTTCGGAATTGCGTTGTAATCATCTTCATCAGGCTGACCTAAGTTTGCTGTATATGCGTAAGGCACTGCACCTTTTTTACGCATCCAAAGTAATGCTGCTGAAGTATCTAAACCGCCTGAAAATGCGATACCTACTTTCTGACCTAACGGTAGAGATTCTAAAATTGTTGCTGACATACGAATTCCTATAATTTGCTTATTTTTGAATGGATAACAACCAACCGCAAACGGTTGCGTTATAGTTAAACTGCTGTATTTTATTAGAATTTAAGAGAAATTTCATCTAAAATTTTTCGTATTATAAAATCTATTACATCCTGAATAAACCACGCTATAATTCTGCTCTACATTTTAGAAAGAGAATACAAAATGAAAAAACTCCTCGTCATTCGTAATGACAAAATTGGCGATTTTATGGTTTGTTTTCCCGCTTTTGCGATGCTAAAACAATCCATGCCCAATGTAGAAATTACGGCTTTAGTGCCAAATTACACAGCTCCTTTAGCAGCTCTTTGCCCTTCAATTGACAAAGTTATCATTGATACGCCCAATAAAAAAGATAAAACCGAATTTGAGCGTATTTTAAAACAAATCAAACAAGAAAATTTTGATACGGTTATTAGCTTTGTTTCAGATTGGTATAACGCAAAATTGACGTGGAAAAGCGGTATTCCCTACCGTTTAGCACCTGCAACCAAATTATTTCAATTTTTATATAACCACCGTTTAACACAGCGCCGCTCACAATCGGCAAAAGCGGAATCGGAATATAATCTTGACCTTGCTCGAGCGTTTCTAACTGAGAAAGGGATTACAACCATCGAGCCTAAAGCACCATACTTAACATTTTCGCCGGAAGAGACCGCAAGCCAAAAACAAAAATTAGCAAAACAGTTACAAATTTCTACCGCTTGCAAATGGCTTTTTGTCCATAGTTCTACCGGAGGTTCAGCCAATAATCTCTCATTAGAGCAATACGCAACGCTTATTCAAGGCATTTGCGAGAAATTTAACTGCCAAGTCATTTTAACCGCCGGCAAAGGCGAAGCTGAAAAAGCGCAGCAATTAGCCGAAAAAGTGAATTTGCCTAACGTGGTTATTTATGACAAAAATGATGGATTAGATGATTTTACGCGCTCACTTGCTTGTGCCGACCTCTTTATTTCAGGTTCAACCGGTCCTTTACACATTTGTGGCGCATTAAATATCCCGACAGTTGGCTTCTACCCCAGCCGTCTTTCTGCCATTCCTCGCCGTTGGCGACCAATAAATGAGGAAGGAAAACATATCGCTTTTTGCCCGCCAAGCGATAAAGCCTCACAAATGAATTTAACCTTAATTTCTATTGAAGATGCGTTAAAAGAGATTATTCCTTTTGTTCAGCATCATTGGGCAAAAATAGAATAAGAAATAGTCGAATGCTTATTTTTTTGCTAGAATGCGCCTCTTTTTCTTTATTACTCGGATGTTATAGATATGTTAAAAAAATTATTTTCAGTGCTACTCATCGTGCCTTCGTTCAGTATGGCTCAATCTTATGTGGTTTATGATTTTACTCATGATCGCGTATTAGAAAGTCGTGCGCCCAATAGTATTCAACCTATTGCATCTGTAACAAAATTGATGACCGCTAATATTTTTTTAGAAAATAATAAAAATAAAAACTGTACCGCTACCATTACCGAAGCGGATAGCGACTTTATTAAAGGCACGGGTACAAAATTACCCAAACACACACCGATTTCTTGTGATGAATTATTAAAAGCAATGATGGTGCATTCAGATAATTATGCCGCTCATGCGCTCTCTCGTTCAGCAGGTATGACTCGCCCACAATTCATTCAGAAAATGAATGAAAAAGCACAGCAGTTAGGCATGCGCTCGACTCGCTTTAGTGATAGCTCCGGTTTATCTAGTGCAAACATTTCTAGTGCAATGGATTTAGTGAAACTAGCTAAATACTCACTACAAAAGCCTAAATTACAAGAGCTGTCTAATACACCTGCAACACTTGTTCAAGTAGGAAAACGCCAAGTATTTATGCAAAATACGAGTGCTTTAGTACGAGAAGAAATCTTCAATGCGGCATTAAATAAAACTGGCTACATTCGTGAATCTGGCTATAATTTAGTTTTCGTAAATAAACAACAATGTAACCATGCGACCATTGGGGTTATTAGTTTGAATAATTACAGTTCTGCCATTCGTTCGAATTTTACCAAAACAAAATTGGAGCAATATGGCTGTGAATCATTAGCCCATGATGATTACGGCTATGCCGATGAGGATGAAGATATTTAATAAAAAAACCGCTTGTAAAATAACTTATTACAAGCGGTTTAATTTTCATAATAATTAACGATTTCTCGTCCTATTCCACAAATCGGCATATTTAACAAAGGTTGAATGTGCAGAGAGAATAGCTAACAAAAAGCCTTGTTTTCCATCTAAAAATCCGGCTTTGAGCAAATACATCTTCACAAAACACCCTAGTGCGTGAGTTACACCATCAAACAAACTTGCTTTTTTACCGGCTTTGGCTTTTTGAATTGACCATGCTTGAGCGTAAGAGGCAGATTTGACGAGATAATGATGAACATCTTTATAAGTAAAGTGCAATAAGTCGCCTGTTAATTTTTTTACATTAGCATCTTTAGGAAAATGTACTTTTTCGTGAACTAATTCATCGCCATATTTGGCAAATGTTGTGCGATATAAACGCACGACATAATCCGGATACCAACCGGAATGACGAATTTGACGACCGAACACTTCACTTAATCGCCCAATTTTATAAACGGTATTTTGTTCATCATTTTTGACCGCTTGTAAAATGCTATGTTTTAATTCCGGCGTTACTCTTTCATCGGCATCAAGCCATAATACATAATCGCTGGTAACATACTGCTGGGCTAGCTGGCGCTGTTTACCAAATCCTTGCCAATCAGTATTGACATAAAATTTTGCACCATATTGTTCCGCAATTTGTTCTGTGTCGTCTGTGCTTCCACTGTCTAAAATCACAATTTCATCCACCCAACCTTTAACCGTATCAAGGCAAGCAGCTAAATCTTGTGCTTCATTTTTGACAATCATTGCAACACTTAATGTTGGCATACTTCTTTCCTACTTTATCAATTTATTCGCTATTGTACTTCATCTAAAACAAAACCCCAAAGATTTCTCTTTGGGGTTCACTGTTACTGAAACATCAGATTATTTTGATGCTTTTAACTCTTGGTAGTATTTTTCGTAAAGTTCAATTGCATCGCCAACTTCATCTTGCCATTGAGAAGATTTTAATACTTCTGCTGTTGGATAGATTGCTGGATCTTCAGTAATCTCTTTTGGTAATACTTTTAACGCTTCAACGTTAGAAGTTGGGTAACCAATCGCTAATGTTAATTTTTCAGATGCTTTTGCACCTAATAAGTAGTTAATTAACTTATGTGCGTTTTCTTTGTTTTTCGCATTTGCCGGAATAGCTAATGTATCCACCCATAATACCGGCCCTTCTTTCGGGAAGACCATATTGATAGGTGCTTGCTCTTTCTTCGCAATACGTACAGAACCATTCCATAATTGACCTACTGAAACTTCACCTGAGATAAATGAGTTTGCTGGGTTATCTGATGTGAATGAAAGTACGTTTGGACGTAATTTTTTCAGCTCTTCATAAGCTGCTTTAATTTCTTCCGGATCACGTGTATTTGGATTTTTACCTAATTTTAATAACGCAATGTTAAATACTTCACGAGCATCGTCTAATAATTGTACTTTGTTCGCAAATTCAGGTTTCCATAAATCACCCCAAGAAGTGAATTCTGTACCTTTATAGTCGTTTGTATTAAATGCAATACCCGGTGCACCTAATAATTGAGGTAATGAGTATTTGTTACCTAAATCATAAGGTTTATTTAACCAATCTTGGTTTAATTCTTTAATGACTGGAAGTTGTGCGTGATCTAACTCTGCTAACATACCTTCTTTTGCCATTTTTGATACGAAGTAGTTAGATGGTGCGATAACATCATAACCGCCATCTTTACCTTGTAATTTTAACTTCGCATACATTGTTTCGTTTGATTCAAGGCTAGAAACTTCTACTTTAATACCCGTTTCTTTTGTGAATTCGTCTAATAAACCTTCAGGAACGTACTCCGTCCAAGTATATAAATGAACGGTACCTGCGTTAGCTGGTGCTGCTTTAGACTCTGCTGCTGGAGCAGCTTCTGTTGTTTTTGGTTTTTCTTCATTACATGCTGTTAATGCGAATGAAGCCACGCCTGCAGCTAATAAACCTGCTAATTTTTTCATTTAAGTTTTCTCCGTTAAGAAAAAAAAGATAAAAGCGGTCGGATTTCTCCGAAAATTTACGAACCTTTCACGCCGTGATCGTCAATGAAAGTTAGGGGCGATTTTAAGGCAAGCCCTACATTTTGCAAGCACTTTCTTGCCTAAAATAAAATTATTTTTGCCTTTTCCTTGAATTTCAGTAATTTATCGCTATATTAAGGCAAAATTTGTCTTTTATATAAGAGGATTAAGTATGACAAATCAAACTGAAACCACACAACAAGAAGAAATGAACACCATTCAAGAAGAAACACAAACAGAACAAATTCAAGAAGAACAAACCGTTGAAGTGAATCCGCTTGAAGCAGCAGAAGCTCGCATCGCAGAATTAGAAAGCTATATTTCTGAAGCCGATGCACGTGAAAAAGATATTCAACTTCGTGCCCAAGCAGAAATTCAAAACATTCGCCGCCGTGCAGAACAAGATGTTGAGAAAGCGCACAAATTCGCTTTAGAAAAATTCTCAAAAGAACTTTTAACCGTTGTGGATAATTTAGAGCGTGGTTTAGCTGCGTTAGATAATGCGGTGACTGATGAAAAAACTCAAGCATTAGTCGATGGCGTAGAAATGACGCATAAAGAATTCATTTCAACCTTAGCGAAATTCGGCGTTGAAGCAGTTGGTGCGGTTGGTGAAGCATTTAACCCTGAATTACATCAAGCAATTTCAATGCAACCGGCTGAAGGCATTGACGCAAATCACATCAGTACGGTATTACAAAAAGGTTATACCTTGCAAGGACGTGTACTCCGTCCTGCGATGGTTATTGTTGCAGCATAATACCTACGGGCGGATTTTCCGCCCTCATTTTTTATCAATACTATGAGCTTATCATTTAATCCTATCGCCCTTTTTCTTGTTGCCCTTATCTTACTTGGCGTATTGGGAAATAATAATTCCATTACCATTTCTGCTACCGTCTTACTCTTAATGCAACAAACAGTTCTAAATAAATATATTCCTCATTTAGAAAAATATGGGCTCACTCTCGGCATTATAATTTTAACCATTGGCGTTCTTAGCCCCATTGTTTCAGGTAAAATTGCGCTACCAAATTTGGCGACATTACTAAATTGGAAAATGCTACTGGCAATTCTTGCCGGGATATCAGTAGCTTGGCTTGGAGGGAGAGGCATTAATCTAATGGGCAATCAACCCATTCTCGTAACGGGGCTACTGATTGGTACGATTATCGGTGTCGCTTTCTTAAAAGGTGTGCCTGTCGGGCCATTAATTGCGGCAGGGATTTTGTCGCTGGTTGTAGGAAAATCATAATTTAACATTGAAATATGCAAAAAAATCATAAAAACCGACCGCTTGATGATGCTCAGAAAGCATTGTTAGCCCAATTAAAAGATATAACCAATTTAGATTATCGCCGTTTGCGTTCTCGTATTCACGGCATTTCCAATATCAAAAATGAAAATGCCAAACAAGCCATCATTGCAGAAATTGAAACGGATCTGACCGCTTGTAAAAGTCGTTATCTCACGCGTAAACAACAAGCCGAACAGCTAAAAATTGAGTATCCTGATCTGCCTGTTTCTGCGCGCCGTGAAGAGATATTAAAACTGATTGCCGAACATCAAGTGGTGGTGATTGCAGGGGAAACGGGGTCGGGTAAAACCACGCAGTTGCCGAAAATGTGTTTGGAGCTTGGGCGTGGAGTAAAAGGGCTAATCGGGCATACGCAACCTAGACGTATTGCGGCTCGCTCGGTGGCGACACGCATTGCCGAAGAGCTGAAATCGGAACTTGGCTCGACTATCGGTTATAAAGTCCGCTTTAACGATCAGATTAGTGATAATACTCTCGTCAAATTGATGACGGACGGTATTCTGCTTGCCGAAATTCAAAACGACCGCTATCTCAATCAATACGATACGTTGATTATTGACGAAGCCCACGAACGCTCGCTTAACAACGATTTTATTCTCGGTTATCTCAAGCAAATTTTGGTAAAACGTCCTGATTTGAAGGTAATCATCACATCGGCAACCATTGATGTAGAACGTTTTTCTAAACATTTTAACAACGCACCGATCATCGAAGTGTCGGGCAGAACTTATCCTGTGGAAGTGCGTTATCGTCCGATTGTGGAAGAAGAGAATCAAGACCAACTACAAGGCATTCTCAATGCGGTGGACGAACTGCAAGCAGAAGGTCGGGGCGATATTTTGATTTTTATGAACGGTGAGCGAGAAATCCGTGATACCGCCGAAGCCTTGCAGAAGCAGGAACTTCGCCATACGGAAATTTTGCCATTATATGCCCGTTTATCAGCCGCAGAACAACAACGCATTTTTAATCCAAGCAACCTGAACCGCATTATTTTGGCAACCAACGTGGCGGAAACCTCGCTGACTATCCCGAATATCAAGTATGTGATTGATACGGGAACGGCTCGTATTTCCCGTTATAGCTATCGCACCAAAGTTCAGCGTTTGCCGATTGAGCCGATTTCTCAAGCGTCCGCCAACCAGCGTAAAGGGCGTTGCGGACGTATTTCGGAAGGGATATGTATCCGCTTGTATTCGGAAGAGGATTTTAACGCCCGTCCGCAGTTTACTGATCCTGAAATTTTGCGGACAAATTTGGCTTCGGTTATCTTGCAGATGACAGCGTTGGGTTTGACGGATATTGCTTCGTTTCCGTTTGTCGATGCACCGGATCAGCGACATATTCAAGATGGTATTCGTTTATTAGAAGAATTACAGGCATTTGAATTCAAAAAAACAAAAAATGGTGAAATACGTGAATTGACCCAAATCGGTCGCCAACTCGCCCAACTCCCTATCGATCCCCGTCTGGGTCGTATGGTGATCGAAGCGGCGAAGAATGGTAGTTTGCACGAAGTGATGATGATCGTATCGGCGTTGTCTATTCAAGATCCCCGAGAGCGTCCGCAGGAAAAACAGCAGTCAGCAGATGATAAACATCGCCGTTTTGCTGATAAAGAGAGCGATTTTTTAGCCTTTGTGAACCTGTGGCATTTTATTCAAGAGCAACAAAAAGAACTCACTAAAAATCAGTTTCGCAAACTCTGCCAAAAAGATTATCTCAATTATCTGCGAGTGCGTGAGTGGCAGGATATTTATCATCAGCTTCGCCTTGCGGTGCGTGAAATGGGCTTGCCGATTAACAGTGAACCTGCAAATTATCAGCAAATTCACACCGCTTTATTATCGGGTTTATTGTCGCATATCGGCTTGAAAGATAACGAAAAAATGCACTATTTAGGGGCGAGAAATGCCCATTTCTACCTGTTCCCTAATTCCGTGCTTTTCAAAAAACAGCCGAAATGGGTAATGGCGGCGGAATTGGTCGAAACCACCAAATTGTGGGGGCGAATGGTGGCTCGGATTGAGCCGGAATGGGTTGAACCACTTGCTAAACACTTAACCAAATCCAGTTACAGCGAACCACGCTGGGCGAAATCGAAAGGGGCGGTGGTTGCCGATGAAAAAGTGTCGCTCTACGGCATTCCGATTGTTGCCAGCCGTCCTGTGATGTATGGGGCGATCGATCCTGTTGTCAGCCGTGAAATTTTTATCCGCTCGGCGTTGGTAGAAGGCGAATGGCACAATAATTACAAATTTTTCAAAGAAAACAACCGCTTGATCAAAGAGATCGAAGAGTTGGAACATAAATCTCGCCGTCGAGATATTTTGGTGGACGAGCAAGTGCTGTTTGAATTTTACGATCAGCGGATCGGCACTGATGTCGTTTCCAGCAAGCATTTTGACAGCTGGTGGAAAAAAGCGTCCCAGAAAGATCCTGAACTGCTGAACTTTGAAAAATCGTTCTTGATGAATGATAACGCCAACAAAGTGAGCGAGTTGGACTTCCCTAATTTCTGGTATCAAGGTTCGCTCAAATTGAAGTTGAGCTATCAGTTTGAAATTGGGCAAGATCACGATGGTGTCACCGTGCATATTCCGTTACCGTTACTTAATCAAATTGAGCCTGAAGGCTTTGATTGGCAAATTTCCGGGTTGCGTCACGAGTTAGTGGTCAGCCTCATTAAATCGTTACCTAAAGCGATGCGCCGCAATTTTGTACCTGCGCCTAATTATGCCGATGCGTTTCTAGGCAAAGCAGAACCTTTTGCTAAACCATTGCTTGAAAGTTTGACTTATGAACTGCGTAGAATGACAGGTGTAACAGTCGATCCTGAACTTTGGGATTTAACACAATTACCACCGCATTTACGAATGACATTCCGTGTGATTGATGAAAAAGGGAAAAAAATTGCGGAAAGTGAAAACCTTGATGAATTAAAATTCCAACTGAAAGATCAAGTACAAAGCACGCTTTCTAACATTGCCGACGATGGAATTGAACAAAGCGGTGTGCATTTGTGGAATTTTGCAGATTTACCCCAATTCTACGAGCAGAAAAAACAGCATTTTAGCGTAAAAGCCTACCCTGCGATTGTGGATGAAAAAGAGTCTGTGGGTATCAAATTGTTCGAAACAGAATTTGAACAAGCACGAGCAATGCAAGCGGGTTTACGCCGATTATTATTGTTGAACGTGCCGTCTCCGATTAAATACCTGCACGAAAAACTGCCGAATAAGGCCAAACTTGGTTTGTATTTTGCCCCGTTCGGCAAAGTGCTAGAACTCATTGATGACTGTATCGCTTGTGCGGTAGATAAATTGATTGAAGAGTTTGGTGGCTTTGTCTGGTCGGAAGAAAAATTCAACGAACTACACGAGTACGTTCGAGCCAATTTAAACGATACCACAGCAGAAATTGCTTTGCAGGTAGAAAAATGCCTTACCCTTGCTTTTGAATTAAATAAGCGAATGAAAGGCAAAATGGATTTTACGATGGCATTTGCGATGTCTGATATCAAGGCACAATTAGCAGGCTTAATTTATCCGGAATTTGTTACCAAAACCGGGCATAAACGCCTTGCAGATTTGCATCGATATTTAACCGCTATTGATAAACGACTAGACAAATTATTAGTCGATACCAATACGGATCGTGCGAAAATGCTACGTGTTGAACAAGTGCAAGAAGCTTATAAGCAATTATTGGCTAAATTACCGAAATCTAAAGCGATACCTGATGAAGTATTAGAAATTCGTTATATGATTGAAGAGTTGCGTGTCAGCCTGTTCGCTCAACAGCTTGGCACCAAATATCCGATTTCGGATAAGCGGATTTTAAATGTGATTACAGAAATGAAGTAATAATATTCAGGGGAAATTCCCCTGAATAATTACTAATTTACGGCTTCGCTTTTGTTGATGAAATTTGTTTTTCAATAAATTTAAGCATATCTTGTTTTGGTTCAGAATCAGGTAGTGACATTATTTCCTCTTGAACTTGTTGCCAATAATCATGTTTCTTTTCTTTACCAAGAAAATCATCTAGTTTAGATAATGCCATCTTCAAATTATTATATGCTGTTTGATAGTCGGGTTTTATTTTTATTGCTTTTACATACATTTCTTTAGCTTGTTGAAATAAGTTCTCTACTTCTTGTGGATTATCTTTACTAATCAAATTTGCTTCATAACCGAAAGCATTTCCCCAATTGTAATAAGCTTCGCTATTCTCAGGATTTAATTCAATAGCCTTTTTATATTTCTCGCCTGCTTGTTTAAGTAATTTTCTTGCTTCTTGTGGATTATCTTTACTAATCAATTGCGCTTCATCATCTAAAACATTTCCCCAATTGTAATAAGCGTCACTTTCTTTAGGATTTAACTCAATAGCCTTTTTATATTTCTCGCCTGCTTGTTGAAATAATTTTCTTGCTTCTTGTGGATTATATTTACTAATCAAATTTGCTTCATCAACTAAAACATTTCCCCAATTGTTATAAGAAAAACTCACTACATCAGATTTAATCTCAAGATCATTTGCCTTAGCAATCAGCAACTCATATAATTCACTCGCTTTCTCATATTTATTTTTACTGTTTGCCTGACTAATTGAGGTAGCCAACCTAAAAATAGCCAATAAATAATTTTCAATATTACTTCTTTTATCATACAAAAAAAGTAACTTCCATAAATCTACCAATTCCTCATAATACTTAACAGCTTCACTCCACTTTTTACTCTTGTAAGCTTTATCTGCCTCTTTCTCTAATAAAATTGCATTTGCTTTAATTTTAATATGGTAGTCAGGATTTTTAGCTTCTGAAATATTTCTAGCCATTTCATAAAATTTTTCTTTCTTAGTTTCAGAAAAGTTTTTATTTAATTCATCAACAACTAACTGATAGTTTTCCAGCCCTTTAATATTATTTTCTGCAAATTCATATCGTTGTTGAATATCTCGAATTTTATCTAACTCGCTTTCAGCCTTATCAAGTTTTTCTTTTACTGAAAAATATGACAAGATTGCCACTGTTCCGGCAAATACCCCACCGGCTGTTAATAATACGCCTAACAATGAAAATACACTTATCGTGGCTTCCCAAGCACCTTTTTGTGCAAATTTTTCGGAAATGGCAATAATAGAAAAAACGATAAAACAAACCAAACCGATAAAAAGTAATATATACCAATAAAATTTCAGCTGACTACGTATTTCTTTTTCTGTCATAAGTTACCTATTTATTTTGCTAGCTTAGAATAATTAAAGCCGGGGTAAAATTCGTAAACTGTTTGCGAATTGCTCCCTGAAGTTAAGTTTAAAAAGACTGTTTAATGTCCTAGACAAATAGTATTACCTAAACTCTCATCTACGCTTATCTCAAATATTTCTAATATAGAAACGCTTTCAATAGATGAATAATTTAAGTTAAAATAATGCTATACTTTAAATAAAGTCAAAACGTGAGTTATAACTGATTCAGAAACAATCAAATTTTCTTGCATGAATTCGCATTATAGCGATGATAAATACCAGAGTAAACCATTCTCCCCTACTTAACCTGCTCTCAAATAATAGGTAACAACACTATCAGATGAGTATTTAGCATACGTTTGTTGATGTTTTGTCCTTATGGGATATATCAATTGTACCTAGCACGTAAAAATACGTACTGGGTTACACATAGTTGAGCAGCTATACCACGTCTAATATATTTGACGTTGTGTGCACCTCATCTATTCACCTTTATTATTACTAAATGAAGGCTGAGTTAGTGTGGAATAAGTACAAAATTCCTATCAACAATTATTAACAAAACTGCTAAAATCCAAGCTAATTTTAGATAGTATTCAAAAGACGAAATAATCCAACAAAAGAAAAAACAATGAATAATCAAACTATTAAAACTGTTGCAGTGATTACCTCAACAATTGGCAGACCCGAGCTTGAACGTGCGATTTTAAGCGTTAAAAATCAAACTTACCCTTGCAAGCATTATGTGTTTGTTGATGGTGAACAATTTGCTGAAAAAGCCAAAGCGATTTTAGATAAATACCCTGATGTTATTGCGACCTATTTACCTATGAATACCGGTGCAAACGGTTGGACTAATAGTAGCATCAATGCTATCGCCCCGTTTTTAATCAAAGAAGATGCCATTTGTTACTTAGATGATGATAACTGGTATGAGCCGACTCATGTTGAAAATGGCGTAAAAACGCTCAATGAATCAGGTGCTGATTATGTTTATTCTTTTCGTAATTTCTATGATGATAAAGCACAATTTATTTGTCAAGATACATTAGAATCTATCGGATTTTATGAAAATAAATTAGATAACCCTTATGCATATCAAATTACCGTAGAGAATGAGACCATAGGAATGACAACTATGTTACATAAAAAACATCATATTGATACCAATTGCTATATGATGCGAAAATCTCTTACTGTGTTAACATCTCGCTTCTGGTATAGCGGTATCTATAACGATACCAATGTGTTTAATGCTCTTATGCAACTTAACGCCTCCCATTGTTGCACAAAAGCCTTTACAGTTAATTACCAATATGATCTCGAAAAATATGATATAGGATTTATCCTCTCCGTAGAAAAGGCGTTTCCACACTTAACCCGTGATGAGGTAAAACAACTCAATTACCAAGTGACGGCTCAAAAACAATTGAAAAACCTTGAACAGCATGGTGGTGTTTATCCTTGGGATAAAGAATATTGAACAAGTTAGACTATGATATAAAAATCAACTTTCTACCTAAAACTCAAGCAACATGAATCTCATAATGTATATTATACCTATACATTATGAAGCTCTTGCTGTCTCAATATTAATAACTTCATCACAAATCGACATTGTTGAAGGTCTATGGCTCACAAGAATAATTAACTTTTGTTCTTTCTCACTAAGTAAAGATTTTAAAATTATTGCTTCATTTAAACTATCTAAATTACTCGTTGGTTCATCTAATAGAATAATAGGAGAATTATGTAGAAATGCTCTTGCAAGACCTATACGCTGTTTCTCCCCATCCGATAAATTACTTCCTAATTCAGAAACTTTAGTCTCATACCCATTGGGAAGTCCCATAATAAATTCATGAATAGAAGCTTTTCTAGCGGCTTCAATCACATCATCATAACTAGCTTGTCTATTAGCTAAAATAATATTTTCATAGATACTCTCATTGAAAATATAAGTTTTTTGTGTAATATATGAGATATTATTCCGCAAACATTGGGTATTAATATCTTGTAAAGGTACTCCATTGATATTTACTTGTCCGAATTGAGGCTCATAGAACCGCATTATCAGCTTTAATAATGTGCTCTTTCCACTACCACTTTTCCCATAAACACCTATAATTTTTCCTTTTTCAAGAGTAAAAGTTACATGTTGGAGAACAGGAATACTTTCATAGGAAAATCCTACATTTAAAAATTGAATATACTTAATATTTTGAATATATTTACCATTTATAACATCTTTTAAGACGGGTTCCTCATTTAATAAATCTAATACCCTCTCTCCACTAGCTAATGTTTGTAGTAAGTTATTTGATAAGTTACTTAATGCAATAACAGGACCATAGCTAGACATTAATAAAATAACGCTGATTAATAAACCTGAGAATGAAATCTCTTGATAGATATAAAGTACAATACCTATAAATAAAATTAATATATTAAAAATGGATATAGCTAATTCTGAGTATATTCTAACTTTTCCTTCTTGCTCTTTGAGCTGTAAAAAAGCCGAATCTATTTTTTTACTACGACCAAGAATCCCATTTAATCTAGATTTTTGATTATTAAATAATAAAATTTCTTTCATCCCTCTAATACTATCTAAAAAATAGTCATTTAACTCTCCGACTAATCCTCTATATTCACGCCCATAATCTCTTGCCGTTCTAGTAGTAATATACGGAATTATTACACCAATAACTAAATAAGCAAATAATGCGATGACTGAAAATATTATCGACACATGACCTAAAATAATAATCAGAATAAGAGAAGTTAGAAAAGCGATCACAATAGGAGCTATCGTATGAGCATAAAATACTTCTAATAGCTCAATATCATTAGTAATTAAAGATAATAACTGCCCAGCTTGTTTACTTTGTAATTTAATCAATGCTAATTTACGTAAAGCTTCAAACACTTTATTTCTTAATAATGCCAACAACTTAAATGCTATATAATGCCCTGACATATGTTCTAAATACCGAAAGACTCCTCTTAAAACAGCAAGGAAAATAAGTATATTTATAATTTGATGGAACTCAAAATAACTAGGAAAATCAAGCAAGGATGCAAACCCTAACGCTCCAAATCCCATAATAGATATAGCACTTAAGAATCCTAAAGTTCCCATAATAATGGTAAATAGCATTACATGAGAAAGAGGTTTAACCAGCTTTAATAACTGCCACATAATAAAAAAACTATTTCTTTTCATTTAGCTCTCCACGTCTAAGACCTTCTAATTCCACCTGCTGATTAAACATTTCCGCATAAATTCCTTTTATACATATAAGTTCCTGATGCGTTCCTTGTTCAACAATATAGCCATCTTGTAATACATAAATTTTATCGGCAATAGCCGCATTAGCTAAACGATGAGAAACCATAATTATAGTTTTTTCTCTTTTTAAACTCTGTATTAATTTTAAAATGATTTCTTCACTTTCAATATCAATATTACTAGTTGCTTCATCAAAAATATAAATTGAAGAATCATGTAATAAGGCTCTTGCTAAGGCTAAGCGTTGAATTTGCCCCCCTGAGATATTTTCGCCTTGACTGAGTAAATTCATATCTAAGCCACCATTTTCTTTAATAAAAGAAGATAAATTTACTTGTTCTAAACAAGAATAAATTTCCTCATCTGTAGCCTGAGGATTAGCCACAAGCATATTATCTCTGACACTCCCTTTAAAAATATAACTATTATGGCTAACTAAAGAAATAGTTTGATAAAGTGATTGAAAACTCAATTCAGATTGTTTTTTCCGATTAAATAAAATTTTTCCATCTACATAGTTATGAAATCCCATTAATAAAGAAATTAAGGTAGATTTACCACATCCACTTTTACCAACAAACACAGTTAACTTTTTTGGTTCAATACTTATATTTAAGTTATTAAGAATAGGTTTTTCTGGAATATAGGAAAAAGATAAATCTTCAATATCTATCCTTACTGAATCATCTATTTCAAAATCAGTTTTTTTCATATCGTCACCCAACTTAATATCTAACAAATTAAATATTTTATCTGAAGCTACTTTCCCATTCATGGCGACATGAAAAAAAGAACCAAGTAAACGTAATGGTATAAAAAATTCTGAAGAAATAAGAATAAATAAAATAACCCCCAAAGTATCTAGACTATTCACCCTATATTGTAGAAGAGCAATTATAATTCCTAGAACACTCCCCCCATATGCTAATAGATCCATTAGAGAAATAGAGTTCAGTTGCATTGTAAGTACTTTCATTGTAATAGAACGAAAATGTTCTGCTTCTACATCCATTTTTTTTGCCTTATAAATATCGTCCTGATAAACTTTTAATGTAACTAATCCCTGTAAGTTATCCAAAAAGCTGCTCCCCAATCCAACATAGACTGTCCAATACTTAGCCAACAATCGCTTAGCAATTTTATTTACTATAATAATTGAGAACGGGATTAGAGGGACACATATTAATAATATAAATGCTGTCTCAATATTAAAAAAGCTTAAAAAAATAAATAATGTTAATGGAGCTAAAACGCTATAGAATAGTTGTGGTAAATATCTGCCAAAATAGGTTTCTAATTGCTCAATCCCTTCAGAGGCTACTTGGATAATAGAAGAGGTTGATTGTTGATTAATTACACTTAATGGCATAGATGCGAGCTTTTGATAAATTAATATTCTCAGCTTGTGTTTGACATGAACACTAGCTTTATAAGATGCATTAATAGCTTTCTTCCCAGCCAGAATTTTAATTAATAATAGTGTCATTAATAAGAAAAAATAAAAAATGATGTTATTTATAGCTAAAGAATATTCAAATGCTTCTTGTAAAATTTTAGAGAAGATAAATGCACTACAGATACTAGCTAATAATGCGATCCAATTCCATAGTACATTAATTATGATCCATTTTTTACTTTCTTCAACCGTATTAATTAGTCTTTTATCAATCATCATAAATCATATATCTCCGGTAATAATATACAAAGTGTCTTAATTACATGTATAAAAATATCAGTATCATTAACTATAATGAAATACACTTTCAACTATTATAAAATTCAGATTACTTAATGCTATATCTAGTTATCTTCTTTATCTTCAACAAAAATAGTAATGATTATCAATAATACATTATTACAGAAAATAAATGAAAAAGATTATCAATATAATTTGATAAAAATCAAAAAACCGATATATACAGCATATATATCGGTTTTATAAGTGTTCATATATTACTAAACTGACTTACTTATTGATAGGTAAGCTCCAATTTATAGTTTTTATATTCTTCATCTGTAAGTAGTCATTTGCCTTAGAAAAATGCTTGCAACCGAAGAAGCCTCGATGTGCTGATAATGGAGAGGGATGTGGTGCTGTTAAAACACAATGACGTTTTCTATCAATAAATTGTCCTTTCTTTTGAGCATGACTTCCCCAAAGTAGAAAGACGATATTTTCACGGTATTCATTAAGCTGTGCAATCACTTTATCTGTAAAAGTTTCCCAACCAAATTTGGCATGAGAATGAGCCATTCCTTGCTGAACAGTTAAAACAGTATTAAGTAATAATACGCCTTGTTTTGCCCAATCAATTAAATAGCCATGCTGAGGAATTTGAAATCCCACAATATCTTGAGAAAGCTCCTTATATATATTGACTAACGAAGGGGGAGGAGCAACCGGTGGCTTAACAGAAAAAGCTAAACCATGTGCTTGATTAGGACCGTGATAAGGGTCTTGTCCCAAGATCACAACTTTTACATCACAAAACTCAGTAAGTGAAAAGGCACTAAATACTTCATTTTGAGGCGGATAAACAATTTTACCGCTCATTCTCTCATGATGCACCTGTTGCAAAATATGCTGAAAATAAGGTTGTAATTTCTCTTCCCCTAGTGCTTCTTTCCATGTTTTCATGTTTCTACCTACTTTTATAAATTTAGTTTCTGTCTGTTTTTTAATCAGTTGAATATATTTTCGCTAAAAATGTTCAAATTTTTATCGTAATTTTCATCAAGATAAGTATAATTAGTTCATCAAATTTTTTTGAAATTTTAAAATTTTTTTATAAATTTCTTCCATCTATTAGGAGTTAAAAATGATTAAAGGTGTACAAATTACCGAATCAACAAACAGCAACTTAGTAAATTCTTTCTGGTTATTAGACGAAGCAAAAAACGAAGCTCGTTGTATCGCTTCTAAAGGTAACGTTTACAAAGAAGACGAAGTTGTTGCAATCAGCGATTTAGGTCAAATTTCATACCGTGAAGTACCAGTAAATGTTGCTCCAACAATCAAAGTTGAAGGTGGTCAGCATTTAAACGTAAATGTATTACGTCGTGAAACATTAGAAGATGCAGTTAAAAACCCAGAAAAATATCCACAATTAACTATTCGTGTTTCTGGCTATGCTGTACGCTTTAACTCATTAACACCAGAACAACAACGTGATGTAATTACTCGTACTTTCACAGAAAGCTTATAATATCAGCTTTTTCCTTAAGGAAGCACCTCTATGAGGTGCTTTTTTATTATTTTATTAACCTCCATCTTAAAATACTGTAAAAAAAATCACATTAAACTATTGACACTGGTTACTTAATCAGTAAAATAAATACTGTATAAAACGCCAGATTTAAGATAGAGGTAAAATATGGCAAGTCTCAAAGTTATCAAAAAAGCATCGTCTTATCAGCCAATTCCTTTATATCGAGATATAAATCCTGATCATGAACGATCTATCAAATTAGATTTAAATTCGCTTTGTATTAAGCGTCCTACGGATACATTTTTTATATTAATTAAAAACCCTAATTTAATTGCTTGGGGAATTGAACTTGATGATCTTGTTATTGTTGAAAAATCACAACAATACTATAAAAATGACTTACTCGTACTTGAGAAAGAAGGAGATTATAAATTCTATCAATTCTTTAATGAAGTTGATGGAGAAATCATACTTTTCTCATTAGATATTCACGAAAAAAATTTACGTTTAAAAGATTGGAATGAGGTAAATGTGGCGGGTGTTATCACAAATATTGTGCATCAAATGAGACAGCGCTTCTCTACTTCTCAAGAAAAAAGATATGTCGCCTAATAAAAAAATCGCTATGTATTACTTACATAGCGATTTTTTATCATTTTATTATAAAACTCGACGCGATTGTGTATAATTTCTAGCCCAATAACTTTCAGAAAGAGAGCTTGTGGTTACACCTCGACTTGAACTTGCATGAACAAATTTACCCCCACCAATATACACACCAACATGATTATTTTTACGAAAGAAAACTAAATCTCCTGGGCGTAAATCTGATTTTGAAATCGAACGACCTGAATAACGCTGTTCCGCAGTAGAACGAGGAAGATGAACATTAAAAGCACCACTCATTGTCTTTTGAACAAATGCAGAACAATCAATACCACCTACGCCGCTACCACCTAAACGATAACGGGTACCAGCCCACTTTCGATAAATATTATTTACTTTCTGCGAAGCCTGATTTGCTGATGAAGCATTTTGATTATGCGGGGCAGTCTTTACCTCTTTACGAGATATTTGTTGCTCAATTTGTTCTGGTGTTGCTGCTTTTGCAACTATTCTAATTTGGTTAGGAGTGGCAGGAACACTACTTAAACTTGCATTTGCCATTGAAGCATAGCTAGAAAAAAGCGTAAATAAAGAAGTCATTAAAAATGGCTTAAGCCCAGTTAAAGTAATGTATTTTTTCATAATTTTGTCTCGCCAGAACAACTACAGCGTATTTATTCCTATTAAAAAACCAATTAAATAGCCTATCTACATGATAGGCTATACCTAAGATAGCAAGCAGTATAACCTATATTTATGCTAATGTCCTTAAAAAATTTATCTCATCCGCCCAAATTTCCGGATTTATTGTTTCTAAAATCAACGGAATATTATCAAAGCGGTCATCTTTCATAATAAATTTGCAAAAATCGGTGCCGATTGTGCCTTCTCTTAATGTATCGTGACGATCTTTTCGGCTACCTAACGGTGTTTTCGAGCCATTTAAATGCATTCCCCGTAAATAACGGAAGCCGACAATTTCATCGAACTGCCGAAATGTCTCATCACAACTTGCTAACGAAGAAATATCATAACCTGCTGAAAATAGATGACAGGTATCTAAGCAAACGCCCACTCGATTTTTATCTTCTACTTGGTCAATAATTTCAGCTAAATGTTCAAAACGATAACCTAAATTTGAACCTTGCCCCGCCGTATTTTCAATGACGGCGATCACATTTGGGACTTTCTCAATAGCCATGTTGATCGACTCCGCAATACGAGCCAAGCAATCACTTTCTGAAATTAAATTCAAATGCGAACCTGGGTGAAAATTTAATAACTTCAATCCAAGCTGATTAGCACGTTCCAGTTCATCGATAAAAGCCGCTCTTGATTTCTCTAGCCCTTCTTTATCGGGGCTTCCCAAATTAATTAAATAGCTATCATGCGGAAGAATATGCTCAGGTTGAAAATGATGAACTTGGCAAAAACGCTTGAATTTTTCGATGGTTTCCGCTTTCAGTGGCGTTGCTTTCCATTGACGCTGATTTTTAGTAAATAATGCAAAAGCATTAGCACCAATTTCTACCGCTCTTAAAACAGCATTCTCAACGCCTCCTGAAGCACTCACGTGTGCACCAATATATTTCATTACTTTCTCCCTATTTTTTGTAGTTCGTGTAAAATAACTAACATTTTACACCGCTTGTTTATTGACTATGAACGAAATGATTAACGATTTTTCTTTACTGTGCCGCTTATTCGGCAATCTTTTTTATCGCTCGCCCACCGATCCGGTACTAACGGCAACATTTAATTGGCTCGCCCAAGGGGGATTACGTAGCCAATGGGCTTTAGCCACCGATACACAAAGCGATTTAGCCTTAACTCTTGTTGAAAAATATGCTCACCCTACCCAATTACAAGCCGACTATCAAGCGCTTTTTGGCGAGGGAGGTGCTATTGCTACAACAATTTCTGCCTATAAAATTTCAATCGAAGATTTCGTCTCCTTTAGACAGGAACGTGCCATGCCTGCACTTGAGCATGCGGATCATATTGCTTTATTGCTATTAACAGCTTCTTGGATTGAAGATAATTTGGACTCAACGTTGGCACAACA
The DNA here is from genome assembly GCF_003101015.1 of Actinobacillus porcitonsillarum. Taxonomy (NCBI): domain Bacteria; kingdom Pseudomonadati; phylum Pseudomonadota; class Gammaproteobacteria; order Pasteurellales; family Pasteurellaceae; genus Actinobacillus; species Actinobacillus porcitonsillarum. Next base: position 2,132,864 of record NZ_CP029206.1, read on the forward strand.
AACGCTTTTTGAACAATTTTTATTACCTTGTATGAGTAAATTTTTAGGTTTAGTCGAAACGCACGATCAAGGCTTTTATAAAGCGATTGCGCAATTAACCCGTGATGCTTTATCAGCTATGTCTGATGAATTAGAGGAAGAGGAATAGGCTAAATACCACTCACTAAAGGAGGCGTAAATGAAAACAAAATTATTATTTGCATTATCCGTCTGTTTAATGACCGCTTGCACACTCACGCCTGAGCAACAAGCGGCTCGTCAAGCCAAGCAAATCAAAGCGCAACAAAAACTTTCTGTTGAAATTGCGAAACAATGCGATCTTGAAACGGCACAATTGATGGAACAAGTTTATGACCCACCAATTAGCCAAACAGATCAAGAAAAAACAGTGCTCATGAAGCGCTATACGCAAAAAATCAATGATCCAATGTTTCAAGCGTGCAATAAGCTTGCATGGGATAACTATAAGAAACAGATCGAAATTGAAGAGATGAGACGTTACTACGATGAGCGTCCTCATTTCTATCCTTGGCATTATTGTTATGCTTGTTGGTAATATAAAAAGTAAAGCGGTATGATTTAGCAAAACAACGGTATTATGTAGCAGTTGCACAAAACCCAAAACGCACTTAAGGCATAGTAGACAAAATGGTTGCTAATTTCGTGAAAACTATGCCTATATGACAAAGTGGTTGCTAATGAATATTTTTAATTATTCTTAGTAACTCTTTTTATTTAAAAAATCCTTTATAAACATAATCTTATGTTTCTTCGTTAATCCTTCATGATGCGATAATTTCTTCTTAAGTTGTCCAAATAAGTTTTCAAGTCTATTTGTTGTTTTTTCGATATTTAAATCGCTATACTTTTCATAGGTAAATAAATAATCCATATAACGTTTAAAACTATGATAAGCACTTCTTACATTTCTATGTTTATAAGGATAATAGCCCTTCTCATTCGGTTTATCTGACCGTTCTTCTAAAAATGCTTTATGTTTTAAATACCAATGGTGTAATCGTAAATAGAAGTCTTTTTTAGAACTCTGTTTAAGTGTCAATGCAATGATTTTTAATTCTTTTCCAGCCATAGACTGATGCTTTTTTCGTAATGCTCTCATCACAATGGCTACCATATGAAAATGGCACATTTGTGTCGGTGTATTCAATAAATCTTTCAATATACCCCGTCTGCCGTCGCAGGTAATTGATTGAATTTTATAGCCTTTCATACGAAGTGAATTAAACGCTATTCTGTAATAAACATCTTTTTCCGTTTTGATGATACGATGGTAAACCACTTTTTTAGAAAGTGAATCCATCAGGACTAAAATACCAAATTCACGGCCAAAGAAGGTGGTATCCGCAATAATATTTAAATAACGTGATAGTGGTGGATTTAATGCTGTTTTAGGGGCTTTTTCGAGATATCTTTGAATTGTTCTAATTGAACAATGATATTTTTCGGCAAGTTGTTTATAGGTTTGTTTTCCTATTGAATAATCATTCCAAATATTTATTGGATTTAATTTCTTTTTAAGGGTAAATGTTTTATTACAGGCATTACATTTATAGCGTTGAATATTATTTCTTATACCATGTTTGCGAATGTCGCTACTGTGGCAAAAATGACATTTTTTGGGTTCATAATTCAAAAAAGTGGCTTAAAGCCCGTAATATAAGGCTTTAAGCCACTTTTTAGCAACCATTTTGTCTACTATGCCAGAAAAATCAATTTTATCTCCATTATCCTTTATGCCAGACATAAACTTATCAATAACACCAAAGCTAGCCGCTGATACAAGCCTACCATGTCCATTTTTCATGATATCGCTCATTAAAAACACAACTTCTGCTAATTTTTTATCCTGTGCATCAAGTGCTATTTTATCATATTCTTGATTCATCTTAATTATAGTCATATTCACTCCTAATTATTAGTAGAAATCTCATACTCATTAAAGTTAATAACTTCACCACATTGATTTAAAGGATAATATCTTTTTTCGGAAAGTCCATCGTATGATGGCACTTTAAGCAAATCAATATCCAAGCGATAATGATACCCTTGAATTATGTTTGTTAAGGATTTTACATTTACCAACAACACATCCTTCTTAATCAAAAAACTATCCAGATTGTAAAGCTCCAAGTGAGTTCCCCTATGATTTATAACTGAATGATCAATAAGACTTCCCACTTCAACTCCCTCCACAACTTTGGCATTTAAATCTCTAAAAAAGTCACTAAGATCTAGCTTCATTACTTTTATTAGATTACCTGAGTCATCTTCAATTAGTATATTATCGCTATAATTATATATATAATCATGCAACTTATACTCTAATTTATAAATATCTATTTTAGGAGAAACCCATATTTCACACTCTTGATCATACCTGCAACTTTCATATTTATTTTTTCTTTTCTCTCTATCCTCTTTCATTTTTTCAAAAAAACTATTTATAGAGTGATTCACATCTACTTCATTACGGTTAAAACACTCCACCTTATCATATGAATAGCAATTACTAATAATTAATATAAAACACAATAACAGATAGAGGTATTCTTTATGTTCAAAACTCTTCATAATTTATTATCTAAAACTTCTTTATGCACTTATCCTGATTTCCACTTCACATTCTAGTTAACAGCTTATATTTATACCACGCTAGATATTAACTATTGTACGAAAAATTAATTTTACAAAAATTGGTTAAGAGGTTACTCATAAATAATGACTAAATTTCTTATTTAGTTTAAGATAACGCCATGATAAAAGCCTCCTAAAATAGCACAAACTTTTCGAGCTCTTCATCGCTGAGGTAATAGCAGCGGATGCCGCAGATAATTCGCAAACAAGTGAAGCCCAACAGCATTGTCTATATAGATTTCTACACAAGTTACGTTACGACATACTAGACATACTAAATGTGAGTGAATTTCACTATTTATGCTGAAGCTGCTAACAATGCTAGGTTGTCATTAGACATAATCCTACCTCACTAGTTATTTAAATAATCATTCATAAAATCTGAACCTTCCGAAATATCATTTTCATTACACTTAAAACTTTCAGCTAGCCCTGAAAGAGGGTTTCTGAAATACCCCGCAATTAAATGATACTGTACTATAACCTGTTTAAGGTTATGATCGTATAGTACGAAAGTATTATGACCAAATATCTTGTTAGGGTTTATATATACATATATATTTAAGTAAGGATATTTTCTATTTACCTCCCCTAAAAAATGTTTATTTCCATCAAAATACATCACTGCTTGATATAAACCTTGGTTTTTTATAAAAAAAGGCTCTTTTTCTGGCTCACCTTCAATCGTAGGATAATATACCCATTCAGTACCTTTGAGTGACTCATTAACGCCTGATAACTTTCTCCATTCTTCAGGTGTTAAAAAAACTTCTACTTCTTTACCTTTCCATACATTACAACGGTAAGGTGTGATAATCTGTGCAAGAAACATATCATGAAGTAAAAGCAATAATAGGAATGAAATAGTCAGAAAAGTGTAACAACAAGGATGCTTTAAAACGTGCTGCTTTAACTTACTCATCACAAAACCTCACCATCATTTTTATTCTAAACTCTAAATATAGGGTAATAAAAAGTGTCATTATTGTATTTATAACACACGAAATGCGCTTAATAAATAGTCAATTATTAAATTTATGATCTACTTCATATTTTTTATGAATAGAAATTTCAGAGGGAATATTTAAAGAACTGAAGCAGAAATTATTTGCTCATAAGAAATTAACAAAAACATAACATTATGTTTATAAAGGATTTTTTAAATAAAAGAGTTGGTAATAATTAGGAAAAATAATTAAAACCAACACTTTTGTCTACTATGCCTTTCTTTTGCTTTACTCATAAAAAAATCCTGATAAAGTAGAATGATTTATCAGGATTTTAATTTATCAATCGGATGAAATCTTTGTGCAACTGCTACATAATACCGCAAAACAAAGACAAAATCATACCACTTATTCTTTTAATAATTACTTCACTTCACGAATCATAATTTCCGAAGGAATTACACTGCCTTGCCAATATAATTCAGCCGCCACTTTTGCAGCGAGTTCTAAATAAGCTTGGCTGGTTTCATGTTCCGGAGCGGCTTCTACCGTTGGCATACCGTTATCTAAATCTTCACGTAAACGAATATGAAGCGGAAGTTGCCCTAATACTTGTGTGCCATATTTCTTCGCAATTTTTTCTGCGCCACCCGTACCAAAAATATCTTCGTGATGCCCACAATTTTGGCAAATATGCACGCTCATATTTTCAATGACACCAAGTACCGGCACCGAAACTTTTTGGAACATGGAAATCCCTTTTACAGCATCTAATAAAGCAATATCTTGCGGTGTCGTTACCACTACAGCCCCCGTTACCGGGATCTGTTGAGAAAGCGTTAATTGAATATCCCCTGTACCCGGTGGCATATCGATCACTAAGTAATCCAATTCGTTCCACCATGTTTCATTTAGTAATTGGCTTAATGCACTGCTTGCCATTGGACCACGCCAAATGGTTGCGCTATCTTCCGACATCAAGTAGCCAATAGAATTGGATTGAATACCATAAACCTCAACAGGCGTGATATGCTTGTTATCCGGCGAAGTCGGACGCTGATCTTTTGCTCCAAGCATATGTGGAATAGAAGGACCATAAATATCGGCATCAAGGATCCCCACTCTTGCCCCTTGTGCTTTTAACGCTAAGGCTAAATTAACCGATGTGGTTGATTTCCCAACACCGCCCTTGCCGGAAGTCACCGCAATAATATTTTTAACGCCATTAACCGCCGGGTGATTATTCGCACGCTTTAAGGTGGCAATATTGTAATTTAATACCCATTTTACACCGCTTGCAGCCGTGATTTCTTTGAGCTTTTCTTCCGTAGCGGCTTTTAACGCTTCAAATCCACTATTCCAAGCAAACGGCATGGTTAATTCAATACGTAGAATACCTGCGCCTAGCTCAGCTTTTTTTAATGCATTTAGCGCAATAAGATCTTTCTTTAATGTTGGATGAGAGAAATTTTGTAATACAAACTTAATTTCATTAAGTTGTTGTTCTGTTAATTGATTCATTGTTTTCCTTAATTTGAACTTTGAGAAGTTACTCGAGATAAATCTTTGCTATAAATTACTTCACTGGTATTACGTAAATCAATACCAGTAAGATCCGGTTTTATCATGATTTTACGCTGATATTGAAACAGGGGTAAAATCGCAATATCGTTTTCTAATTGTTGTGCAATATATTGAATTAACTCTTCCCTTTCATTTTCTGATAATGCACCTTTCTGTAATTTCTCTAATGCACTATCTACCACGCTATTGTGATAGCCATTTTTATTATCCGGACTTTGAGAATGGAACTTCCATAAAAATGCAGCAGGATCTGCATAATCCGCACACCAACCGGAACGAATCAGTTGGTAGTTTTTTTGAGCATGACGATTAAGTAAGCTGTTCCAATCAACTTCTTGAGGCTCAATGCGAATTAAATCAGATTGTGCTAATGCTCTTATCATCTGCTTTGCAATTTGTAGGTGCTGCCCTTGTGCGTCATAAACAACATTTAGTCGTAATGGATTATTTGAGTTGATCCCCATTTGAGTAAGTAATTGTTCGACAACAATTGGAGACCAACGATTTTCAACTTCAGCCCTCATTGTTTTAGGCAATACTGAATGATTTAAAAGTCCATTTTCCCCTTTAATTCTTGCCGGGAAAATCATGGCTTTAATAGCTCGGCGAATCTCCGGCTTTTGTAACTGAGGATCTTGAAAATTAAATTCATAAAAATACGTACATAAACGTGGCAAATATACGATACCTTGCGCATGTGAAGCGGTCGGATTTTCAATAAAATCTACGGACGTATCCACAACATTTCGTAGTAAGACATACTTTACTCGTTGAAAAAATAAAGACTCGTCACGAGCGACTAGCTGTAATTGTTGCTCTTGTCTATCACTGAATTGATAATCTCCATTTGTCACAAATTTACCTTGAGGTTTTTCGCCACGAAAAGTGGGTAATAGTGCGATGTGCCCTAACATTTTAGGTAGCTGGGGATTGGCTCTTTCAAGGGTAATTTTCAATGTTGAAGGATTAAGCGCTTCAACTCCGAGCTCACTGACCGGTTTGTTACCAGATAAAACGTCCTTAGCATGCTTTATACCAAGATAGGTTAAATAGGACGATAATGGCGATTGTGAGACAGGACCCGCCAAACGTTGCCAGCTCGCCACAAAATCTTCCGCAGTCACAGGTTCTCCATTAGACCATGTTTTATGATTCAGAATAAATAACCATGTTTGGTGATCTTCTGTAAACCAACTTTGTGCCACAGCTGGTTGAATCTCACCCTTCGCATTAAATTTCACCAATCCGTCAAGAAGATCTCTTAATGGCGCAGCCTGCTCATTATTTCTGACAAAGTGCGGATCTAACTCAAATTCCGTTTGGTAAATACCTCGCGTTAATGTGCGTTGGATTTGCGCCTGCTGAATTTGATAAATCTCATTGTAACGTTTAATTTCCTCAACTTTCTCTGGCGATGAATTCAATTTATCACAACTTGTAAGCAGCACGATACAAGCGGTCATTTTTACCATTTTTTTTACGATTTTAACCGCTTGTAACTGAGTATGTCGTAATTTCATAGCTTTGCCTAGAGAAAAAAAGTTGTCCTATTATACGAGAGTTCAACATAAACAAAAACACCTAAAACATTAAGGTTTTAGGTGTTTTCTATCTTATTGAGCCGGTGTAATCAATTGATCCATAAATTCTGCATTGACATCAATTGACGCTCGCTCTCGTAAATCTTTCACTAAATCGTTACGTAAGATCGTACGGTTAGCTTCTGCGAATTGCGGTTCTAACGGCTTAAATTCAGCCAACGTACCATCAGATACTTTATCTAACGCCACAATAATCACATCACCTTTTACGTTACGAGCAATTTGGAATGTTACTTTATCCGTAGGTTTTGGCATATTAAATACAGTTTTTGCCAATACTGGTTGTTGTGCTTGAGCTTGAGCGTAAACAAGCGTTTGTGTTTCACCAAACGAGATATTATTTTTACCTTCATTTAAAGCCGCTAAATTCGCTTCTGCATTACTCAGTAAAGCTTTCTCTGCTTTTTCTCGTTTAACCATTGCTTCAACGTCTGCCTTAGCTTCCTCAAGTGTTTTTTCACGTTCAGCTTGGAAATCGCTGATACGAACAAACATAGTACGAGGATTGGTTGAGTCGCCCACATCTAATGCTTCTGAATTTTGCCCTGTTTGACGTAAATCACTTTCAAATAACGCTTTCTCAACCGCTTCATGTTGTAATTCTGCCGGTACATTCGCTTGCGTAAATGCAGACGTTTTATGAATGTCTAAACCTGCCACCTTTGCTACGGCTTCTAAAGAACCGCTATTTTCAAAAGCACTATTTGCCATATCACGAGCAACGGTAGAGTATTCTGAAGCAAGTAGCTCTTTACGGATCGTTTCAGTAATTTTATCTTTTACTTGAGCTAACGGAATAACATTTTCCGCTTTACGATCAATCACTTTAATAATGTGGTAAGCATTATCAATTTTAATCGGTTGGCTTACCTGTCCGGCTTGTAATTGGTTCGCTGCATTTTCAAATGCTTGAGGGAAAGTCCCTGCTTTTGCCCAACCTAAATTACCGCCTTGTGCTGCTGATAATTTATCAGTCGATTTTTCTTTCGCTAATGCTGCGAAATCTGCACCGTTATTTAGCTGTTGTGCAATTGCATTTGCCTCTGCTTCATTTGCTACTTGGATATGAGCTAAATTCGCTTCGCCTTTTGTGACAAATTGTGCTTTATTTTTATCGTAATATGTTGCGATTTGCTCATCAGTAATTTGAATACGCTTTTCAACATCTTTTGGCGTTAAAACAAGATATTCCACCGTAAATGTTTCTGGGGTAAGCAATTGCTTTTTATGCGCATCATAAAAAGATTGCAACTCTTCAGGCGAAACCGTTTGATTTTTAGCTTCATCAGCTAAAGAATAAGTTGCTAATCTCACATCACGTTTTTGGAATAACAATTTTGCTAATGCTTCTTGTTGAGCAGGCAAGTCAAAAGAGGTATTAATAATGCCTTCTTCAATTTGAGAGAAAATCATGCCCTCACGCACAACTGCAGCATAACCATCCGGCGTCAAACCGGCATTACGTAAAGCTTGTTGATATAAATTGTTATCAAATTTGCCATTTTGTTGAAAATTAGCATCATGCACAATTTCAGATTTAATTTGATCAACGCCCACATCTAATTTTAATGACTTAGCATACTGGCGTAAAAGCTCATCATTGATGAGGCTGTTAAGTACAGATTGATTGAATTCACGAGCATATTCCGGTTTATCCAATAAATCCCATGCTTCGCCACCTTTTTGGCTATAAAGGATATTTTGCTGACGGTTTTTCGCATCAGTAAAAGTACGCTGAGAGATGCCTTCTCCATTTACTTTTACCGCTGAATTATCGGTGGCAACAAGCCCGCTACCAATACCGCCCAAAACAAACGATAAAGAAACAAGGGTAAAAACAATTTTAAAGCCCAGACTATTTGTCCGATCATGCCATTTTTCAATCATGCTATTTTTCCTACTGTTTTCGTAATCAAAAAATTCTTTGAATTATACTGGAAAGAAGATAATTCTCAAATCTGAATTTCTTTAATCTTGCCTTATCAATAAAATATTTACTTTCATTTACGTCTAAAATTTGTTTTAATTTCCTCTCCCGTCAATTTTGACTTTCATAGGATTTCCCTAATGGGCATTTATGCATATATCTGCTTTTTAGCAGCGCTTTCTATCTTACTCGGTTTCGTTACCAGCAAAATCAGTGCAAGAGTACAATCAACCATTGCAATTACTGCAGCCGCAATGGTCTGTTCTCTGTTAGTCTGGATTTTAGGTTCTTTAGGCTGGTTTAACATTGATGACATCGCTAAAAATGTCATGGAACAAATTGATTTCAAAAGTTTCCTACTAAACGGTATTTTAGGCTTTTTACTTTTTGCCGGTTCGCTTGGCGTAAAATTACCGGTTTTAAAAGACCAAAAATGGGAAATTACCACTTTCGCACTTTTTTCTACGCTTGCTTCAACCTTTATTATTGCCATACTGGTATGGGCTATTGCGAATTTGATTGGGCTTCCTCTCGACTTTATTTATTGTGTTGTTTTTGGCGCATTAATTTCGCCTACCGACCCGATCGCGGTATTAGCCATTATCAAAAATTTACGTGCGCCTAAACGTTTATCTATGCAAGTTGAAGGCGAATCTCTCTTTAATGATGGCGTAGGTTTAGTCATCTTCGTTACCGTATTTGCCGTTGCTTTCGGCGGACAGGAAGCCACCTTCTCAGGTATTACCAGCCTTTTCTTACATGAAGCGATTGGCGGTATTTTATTTGGTTTCTTACTTGGCTTTATTGCTCACATCCTCATTTCCTCTACTGATGATGGTTCAATGGAAATGATGATCACACTTACCATTCCAACAGCCGGATTTATGTTTGCCAATAACATCTTGCACGTTTCCGGCGCTTTAGCGATGGTTGTTTCAGGCATTATGATTGGTAACTGGACACGCCGTTCAGGATTTTCTGAACAAAGCCAACGCTATTTAGATCATTTTTGGGAAATGATTGACCATTTCTTAAACTCATTGCTTTTCTTCTTAATCGGTTTTGCATTACTACTCGTTGATTTTGAATTCTACGGCGTTGTGTTGATGATCATTGCCATTCCAATCTGCTTAATTGCTCGCTATTTAAGCCTATGGATTCCATTTAAAGCCATGCAGCAAATCCGTACTTATAACCCATATACATTAAAAATCATGACATGGGGCGGATTGCGTGGAGGGCTAGCTTTAGCAATGGCGCTCTCTATCCCAAGCAAAACTGCTTTTGCCGGAGAGATTGACGTTAAAGATCTTATTCTTGTGATGACTTATGCGGTTGTGATGTTTTCTATTCTTGTTCAAGGTTCAACCATTGAACCAATGATTAGAAAATCTAAAACGGTCGATCCAAATCGAGAAGAGTATTTGCAGCCTAGCCGCCACTAATAATTCTCTAAAAGCGGTCAAAATGATCTGCACCCCAAAAGTTAGACACTATTCAAAGGACTGGTTTCGATATTGTATCGGACTCAGTCCTTTTAGTTTTAATTGAATGCGTTCTTCATTGTAGTAACGCACATAGTCATTTATTGACTGTGCAAGTTCATCAATACTTTCAAAGGTTTTTCCATAAAAACATTCTGTTTTCATTCGCCCGAAAAAACTTTCCATTGCAGCATTATCTAGACAATTTCCCTTCCTAGACATACTTTGACGAATCCCATTTTTTGCTAATAGGCGTTGATAGCTGTGCATTTGATAATGGATACCTTGGTCTGAATGTAATATCGGGTTGGCATTTTTCGGGAGTTTCTTAACCGCTTGTAAGAGCATTTTTTGCACGAATGCACCACTTGGACTACGACTTAATCCATAAGCGATTAACTCATTATTAAAACAATCTAGAATCGGTAAAAAATACAGCTTTTCAGCTTTCACGCTAAATTCCGTGATATCCGTAAGCCATTTCTCATTCGGACGATTCGCTTTAAAGTCTCTTTGTAACAGATTCGGGGCGAGTTTGCCTTGCTCTCCTCGGTAAGCATTGTATTTACGCCGTTTCTTCGTGCAGACTTGTAATCCCATTGTTTGAATCAAGCGTTGTACTCGCTTGTGATTAACCCCCTCTAACTTCGCCGTCACTCGGCGATAACCATAATTTGGCTCTTTCCGCTTAATTTCTCGAATCTGTGCTTTTAATTCACTGTCTTTATCTGGCTTTAGCTTTTGATGATAGAAGAATGTGCTACGCGCTAACTTGGCAATGGGCAAAAGTATCTCTAACGGATAATCTTCTCTCAAACTTTGAACGGTTTCTGCCGTTTGGCTTCGTCTCTTTTGACTATCTCGTCCAACTTTTTTAGAAAAGCAACCTCCGCTTCTAGTTCGAGAATACGTAGGCGTAAGCGCTCTTCTTCTGTTTTCGGTGATGGTGGCATTTTAGCGTATTTGAGTTTCATTCTTGGGCGACTTTTAGATTTGGGCTGGAGTCCCGTTATACCGTTTTTTAGAAAGGCTTTCAACCACTGGCTAATCGTGCCACTATTGGAAATACCAAAGTGAAGTGTAGCGTCTTCGGGAGAAAACCTGCCTGTAAGGATAGATTTAACCACCTTGAGTTTAAACTCAGGAGCATAAACCCTTTTGGAATGCAGAGCAGCTAAACCGTGAGCACCTGAATACTTATACTGAGCAATCCAGCGACTAACCGTTCTGTCTGATAAATTAAAATAACGAAGTGTGAGAGAAAGATTTTCGTGATGTTCAAAATAGAAATTCACGACCTGCTGTTTAAATGTTTGGTTGTATTTAGTCATAAAAAATCTGCACCTTAATCAGTTGGTTATTTAGTCCAACTTTTGGGGTGCAGATCAAATTGACCGCTTTTTAATATTTTATTAATGACGGAAATGACGCATTCCGGTTAATACCATTGCCATACCATGTTCGTCGGCAGCATCAATCACTTCTTGATCTCGCATTGAGCCACCTGGATGGATAACACAGGTAATGCCTACTTTAGCTGCTGCATCAATGCCATCACGGAATGGGAAGAAAGCATCAGAAGCCATCACACAACCGGCAACTTGTAAACCTTCATCTTCGGCTTTAATGCCAGCAATTTTAGCGGAATAAACACGGCTCATTTGCCCTGCACCAATACCGATTGTTTGCCCATCTTTGGCATAAACGATAGCATTCGATTTTACAAATTTTGCTACTTTCCAACAGAATAAGAGATCTTTTAATTCTGCTTCGGTTGGTTTACGTTTTGACACAACTTGTAAATCTTCAATTGACACCGCACCTTGATCCGCATCTTGAACTAATAAACCGCCATTAACACGTTTGAAATCAAAACGCTTTTGTGGAGCAGAAAATTCGCCACATTCTAATACACGGACATTTTTCTTTTTCGCTAAGGCTGTTTTAGCTTCTTCAGACACGCTTGGTGCAATAATTACTTCAACAAATTGACGTTCTGCAATCGTTTGTGCCGTTTCGCCGTTTAATTCACGGTTGAAGGCGATAATACCGCCAAAGGCAGATGTTGGGTCGGTTTGATATGCTCGGTTATAGGCTTCTAAAATATCTTTACCTAAAGCAACACCACAAGGGTTAGCGTGTTTTACAATCACACAAGCCGGTTCAGCAAATTCTTTTACACATTCAAGTGCGGCATCTGTATCGGCAATATTATTATAAGAAAGCGCTTTACCTTGCAGTTGTTTAGCAGTAGAAACAGACGCTTCTTTCAGCTCGTTTTCAACGTAAAATGCGGCATTTTGATGTGCATTTTCGCCATAACGCATAGTTTGTTTACGTGTAAAGTTGAGATTAAGCGTACGGGGGAATTGACCGCAAGGCTGCGTTAAATCCTCTTCTTCCGCACCCTGATATGGTGGAACTTTTTGACCGAAGTAATTGGCGATCATTGAGTCATATTGCGCAGTATGTTCGAAGGCTTTAATCGCTAAATTGAAACGGGTTTCTAGCGTAAGACTGTTTGCGTTGTTATCCATTTCAGCCAAAATCGCATCAAAGTCGTTGTTATTTACTACAATTGCAACATCTTTATGGTTTTTTGCCGCAGAACGCACCATCGTCGGGCCACCAATATCGATATTTTCTACCGCATCTTCTAAGGTGCAATCCGGTTTTGCCACTGTTGCAGCAAATGGGTAAAGGTTTACCACCACCATATCGATACGTTCGATACCGTGTTGGTTCATAATCTCATCATCAGTGCCTCGGCGACCTAAAATACCACCGTGAACTTTTGGGTGTAAGGTTTTTACACGTCCGTCCATCATTTCCGGAAAGCCGGTGTAATCTGATACTTCTGTAACCGGCAGACCTGCTTCGGCTAATAATTTTGCCGTACCACCGGTAGAAAGTAATTTTACGCCACGAGCCGAAAGCCCACGAGCAAATTCGACAATGCCTTTTTTATCCGACACACTTAATAATGCTTGCTGAATCGCCATTTTGAGTTCCTTTAATAAATGGATTAAAATAAATCGGTCAGGATTATAACGCAAACGTTTGCTTTTTTCATTAACAAGCGGTTGATTTCGTCAATTTTTTTACAAAGGAGGAAAAAATGCCTATTCAACATAATGCGGAGCAGTTTGAATTTTCTTATTTTGATGAGCAAGGGGAAAAAGTCGGAAAGCTGTGTTATCGCTACATTAAAGATGACGTGATAGACGCTTTTCATACCAAAGTTGCAGAAAGTCATCAAGGCAAAGGCATTGCAGGGGAGCTCTATGACGCATTGATTGCATTTGCTCAAGAACAACAACTCAAAATTAAACCAAGTTGTAGTTATATTGAAGTAAAAATGAGACGTTCTCATCAAAATATGATGATTTAAGCTCTTTTATTCCATTTTGATATAAAAAAAGCGGCGTTGTGAATTGACATAGCATTCTAGACGTCTAAAATAACCCGAGAGAATTTTAACAATAAATGTGGATAGTTTTATGATTCAGCTGAAAAACATCAGCAAACAGTTCGAGGTTAAGGGTAAAAAAATTACTGCCTTAGATAATGTTAACCTCCACGTGCCGAAAGGGACGATTTATGGCGTGATTGGCGCATCAGGCGCAGGCAAAAGCACGCTTATTCGTTGCGTCAATTTATTAGAACGCCCAACTATTGGCGAAGTTATCGTTGATGGTCAAGATTTGACCGCAATGTCGGATAAAGAGCTCATTCTAGCTCGCCGTAATATTGCAATGATTTTCCAACATTTTAATTTGCTTTCTTCGCAAACGGTATTTGAAAATATTGCTTTGCCATTGCGTTTAAACAATACGCCTAAAGAGCAGATTGATAAGAAAGTTAATGAATTGCTTGAGTTAGTTGGTCTGACTGAACGTAAAGATGTTTACCCAAGTAATTTATCGGGCGGGCAAAAACAACGTGTTGCTATTGCTCGTGCATTAGCCAGCGATCCGCACGTTTTACTTTGTGATGAAGCAACCAGCGCATTAGATCCAGCAACCACGCAATCTATTCTTCAATTATTAAAAGATATTAACAAACGTTTAGGCTTAACCATTTTATTGATTACTCACGAAATGGAAGTGGTGAAACGAATTTGTGATCGTGTTGCGGTAATTGATAAAGGGCAGTTAATTGAAACCGGCTCGGTAAGTGAAATTTTCTCTAATCCGAAAACGGAATTAGCGCAGAAATTTATTCAATCGACATTCCACTTTGAATTGCCGGCAGAATATACGGAACAACTTTCACAAACTGCAACAGAAAATAGTAAACCGATTATCAAATTTGAGTTTACCGGACGTTCGGTGGACGCACCGTTACTTTCCAATGTTTCTAAGAAATTTGGCATTGATTTCAGTATTTTGATGTCGCAAATTGATTACGCTGGTGGTGTAAAATTTGGTTTTGTGATCGCTGAGGTCTGTGGCGATAGTGATGCCATCGCAGAATCTAAGTTCTATTTAATTGATCATAATGTAAAAGTTGAGGTGTTAGGTTATGTGGGATAATTTTATGAATGAACTAACGCCTCAAATGTGGCAATTAGTGGCAAGTTCAACCTTAGAGACCATCTACATGGGATTTGTGGCAACCTTATTGTCCGTTGTGGTAGGCTTGCCGATTGGCTTTTTAGCATTCTTAACAGGTAAAGGCGAAATTTTAGAAAATGCTCGATTACACCAAGTGTTAGATGTGGTTATCAACATCGGGCGTTCTGTTCCTTTTATTATTTTGCTGATCGTATTATTGCCTTTTACTCGTTTACTCGTTGGTACAACGCTGGGTACAACGGCGGCGATTGTTCCTTTAAGTGTTTCGGCAATTCCATTTTTTGCCCGCTTAACGTCCAATGCGTTACTTGAAATTCCGGCTGGTTTAACTGAAGCTGCAAAATCAATGGGTGCAACAAATTGGCAAGTGGTAACGAAATTTTATTTACCGGAATCATTACCGATTTTAATTAACGGTATCACTTTAACATTGGTAGCATTGATTGGATATTCGGCAATGGCTGGTGCTGTTGGTGGCGGTGGTTTGGGTAACTTAGCAATTAGTTACGGCGAGCACCGAAATATGATTTATGTGAAATGGATTGCAACGGTCATTATTGTGGCAATTGTAATGATTTCACAAAAATTAGGTGATCATTTAGCGAAAAAATTTGATCATCGTTAAACGAAACTGCTTTATCAAGCAATTCATCATTTATATGCAAACATATCTCATCAAAAGGAGAATTTTATGAACTTTAAGAAAGTTTTAGGGGTAGCACTTGTTTCAGCATTAGCTTTAACAGGTTGTAAAGAAGAAAAAAAAGCAGAAGCAGCAGCTGCACAGCCAACCAATAAAATTAAAGTGGGCGTGATGTCTGGTCCTGAACATACCGTTGCGGAAAAAGCGGCACAAGTGGCAAAAGAAAAATACGGCTTAGATGTAGAATTCGTCTTATTTAATGACTACGCTTTACCAAACACAGCGGTAAGTAAAGGCGATTTAGACATCAACGCAATGCAACACAAACCTTACTTAGATAAAGATTCAGCAGCAAAAGAGTTGAAAAATCTCGTCATCGTGGGTAATACCTTTGTTTATCCGTTAGCCGGTTATTCTAAGAAAGTGAAAAACGTATCAGAATTAGCGGAAGGCGCAGTTGTGGCTGTACCAAATGATCCAAGTAACCTTGCTCGTGCGTTAATTTTATTAGAAAAACAAGGTCTTATTAAATTAAAAGACAACACTAACTTATTCTCAACCTCACAAGATATTATTGAGAACCCTAAAAATCTTAAAATTCAAGAGGTGGATACATCAGTTGCAGCTAAAGCATTAGATGATGTGGCGCTTGCAGTGGTAAATAATACTTATGCAGGTCAAGTTGGTTTAAGTGCAAATGACGGTATTTTCGTGGAATCAAAAGATTCACCTTATGTGAATATCATTGTGGCTCGTACTGATAACAAAGACAGCAAAGCAGTACAAGATTTTGTAAAAGCATACCAAACAGAAGAAGTTTACCAAGAAGCTCAAAAACACTTTAAAGATGGTGTTGTGAAAGGTTGGTAATGGGTTTTAGCGGTTAGATTTACCTGAAAATTTGCAAAAATTTGCGTAAATTTGACCGCTTTCTATTTTGAGGATTTTATATGAACTTAAAAAAAATTTTAGGTATCGCTCTTATTTCAGCATTAGCCTTAACAGGTTGTAAAGAAGAAAAAGCTGCAACTGCAGCACCGGCCAAACCATTAAAAATGGGCGTAATGACCGGCCCTGAAGCACAAATGACCGAAGTTGCGGTAAAAATTGCAAAAGAAAAATATGGTTTAGATGTAGAGTTAGTTCAATTTACGGAATACACACAACCAAATGCAGCCTTACAAGCAGGCGATTTAGATGCTAATGCGTTCCAAACTGTGCCATATTTAGAACAAGAAGTGAAAGATCGTGGTTATAAATTAGCGATCATCGGTAACACTTTAGTATGGCCCATTGCAGCATACTCAAAGAAAATCAAAAACATTGCTGAATTAAAAGACGGCGCAACGATTGCGATCCCAAATAATGCAAGTAATACCGCTCGTGCTTTATTATTACTTCAAGCAAATGGTTTAATTAAACTTAAAGATCCTAAAAACGTCTTTTCAACCGAACAAGATATTATTGAAAACCCAAGAAATATCAAAATTGTTCAAGCTGATACTGCATTGCTAACACGTATGTTAGATGATGTTGATTTAGCGGTAATTAACAACACCTACGCAGGTCAAGCAGGTTTAAGCCCGGATAAAGACGGCATTATCGTAGAAAGCAAAGATTCACCTTATGTGAATTTAGTAGTAAGCCGTGAAGATAATAAAACCGACCCACGTCTTCAAACTTTCTTAAAATCATTCCAAACTGAAGAAGTTTACCAAGAAGCGTTAAAATTATTTAACGGTGGCGTGGTAAAAGGTTGGTAATCAGCTAATCCAAGATATCTAAATTTAAGCGGTCATATTTGTAAAAAATTTTGCAAATATGACCGCTTTGCTTTTAAGTTCATGATTTATAAGGTTCTCGTTTGGAGAATCATTAAAATCAGGGTACAATAAGCCCGATTTTCCTATCAAAACAAAATATTATGCAAGAAAAAGATCTTTCAACGTTTAAAACCTTTAAACGTTTATTCCCAACGATTACACCTTATAAATGGGGGCTAGTTGTTGGGGCTATCGCATTAGTGTTAAATGCTTTAGTAGATTCAGGACTGATTTATTTATTAAAGCCGTTACTTGATGATGGTTTTGGGCATGCTGATCATGGCTTTTTAAAGTTGATGGCAGTTCTCGTTGTCGTATTTATTTTAGTTCGAGGTATTACGAACTATATTGCTGGGTATTGTTTAGCATGGGTGTCAGGAAATGTGGTTATGTCGATGCGCCGCAATATTTTCCAGCATTTAATGTATATGCCGGTGAGCTATTTTGATCAAAATCCGGTAGGGCGTTCGCTTTCTCGTGTGACCTATGACACGGAAATGGTTGCAACGTCTTCTTCTCACGCTTTGGTAACGATTGTCAGAGAAGGCGCATATTTAATTTCTCTGTTTGTTGTAATGCTTTATACAAGCTGGCAGCTTTCTTTGGTGTTATTTTTTATGGCGCCAATTATCGGAACATTAATCGGGATTGTTTCAAAACGATTCCGTAAATTGAGCCGTAATATTCAAAGTTCAATGGGCGAATTAACTGTGACGACAGAACAAATGTTAAAAGGGCATAAAGTCGTTTTATCGTTTGGCGGGCAACAAATTGAAAAAGAGCGTTTTGATCGCGTAAGTAATGATATGCGCCGTAAAGGGATGAAAATTGTTTCTGCTGATGGGATTTCAGATGGTTTAGTGCAATTAATCGCCTCTTTTGCCTTATCAGTCGTCCTTTATTTAGCTACGGTGGAAGGTTTACAGATTGAAGATCTTACCGCGGGTTCGTTTACCGTGGTGTTCTCATCGATGATGGCGATGCTTCGTCCGCTTAAATCTTTAACGAATGTGAATTCACAATTCCAACGTGGTATGGCTGCTTGCCAAACGTTGTTTGAATTTTTAGATTTACCGATTGAGAAAGATAATGGCACGGTGAAAGTTGAAAGAGTAAAAGGCGAAATTTGTTTTGATAATGTGTCCTTTAGCTATGACGGTAAAGAGGAAAAAGCGCTTAATCATATCTCTTTTAATCTTCCTCAGGGTAAAACGGTGGCGTTGGTGGGGCGTTCGGGTTCTGGGAAATCGACCATTGCCAATTTATTGACACGTTTTTATGATATTGATGAAGGGCGTATCACGTTAGATGGCATCAATATTCAAGATTATCAGTTGGCAAATTTGCGTGAGCAATGTTCCATTGTTTCACAACAAGTCCATCTGTTTAATGATACGATTGCGAATAACATCGCTTATGCCGCAACAGATAAATATAGCCGTGAGCAAATTATTGCCGCAGCAAAAGCGGCACATGCAATGGAGTTTATTGATAAGCTAGAAGATGGGTTAGACACCGTTATTGGCGAAAATGGTGCGAGTTTATCTGGCGGACAACGTCAGCGCTTAGCCATTGCAAGGGCATTGCTGCGTAACTCGCCTGTATTGGTGCTTGATGAGGCAACCTCTGCTTTAGATACGGAATCAGAAAGAGCGATTCAAGCGGCATTAGCCGAATTGCAAAAGGATAAAACCGTTCTCGTAATTGCACACCGTTTATCTACAATTGAAAAAGCGGATGAGATTCTGGTGGTTGATCATGGGAAAATTATCGAACGAGGTTCTCATCATGAATTGTTAGCACAAAATGGAGCCTATAAGCAACTTCATAGTTTGCAATTTAGTTAATTATCCTATACTCCCTTTTTCAGGGCGTAAGCAATACAAAAGATGCTTTAAGTGTTTTTGCTGATCGACTATTAATAAATTAAGTCTTTTATCTTAGGGAGTTGGTAATAATTATTTAAGTTAAGTACTACCAACTCTTTTTATTTTATGAATTTAACCTTTCTCTCAAGATTTTTATGGTAACTCATCATCTTCCTAAATAAGAGCGGTGCTTTCTCTTAATTTCTACCTGAACAATGATATTATTAGCTAACCGTTGAGCTTTCTAGTAAGGTAATCAAATAAGACTAAAAAGACTAAGCCCAGTAAAACCAGAAACTTAGTCCTTGAACTAAATAAATCGAACTTCTGAGGTGCGGATCAATTTTGTAAAACATAATTATCTTACTTATCATCCGAAACCTTTATTTAAATACCTCACAAGATCGAAAAACTTAGCTTTATCACTAATTAAAACACTTTCTTAAATGGCTTAATAATCACATCGCCATACACACCTGCTTCAACATAAGGGTCTTCTGCCGCCCAAGCTTGTGCATCGGCAAGTGATTCAAATTCTGCAATTACCGTTGAGCCCGTTACACTTGAACCATCTTCTGTTGGGTTTGGACCAGCTGTTAATAAACGACCTTCTGCTTGCAGCTGCTCTAAACGAGCGAGATGTGCCGGACGAACGGCTAAGCGAGTTTCAAGCATATTGGGATTATCTTGTGCAAAAATAACGTAATACATAGATTTTTCCTTTTCATTATTGGTGGTTAAAACTAATTTTGTTCCGCCTCTTCCTGAAGATTGAGCGTTTCTAAAATAGCTAGTGCTTCATCTAATTCAGGGTTATTTTCACGAGGAATTTCACGAGGTCTGCCATTTTTATCAATCGCGACATAAGTAAATAGAGCCTCAGTTACACGGAAGCGTTCACGGTTGCCTTCATAAACTTGTTTAATAAAGACCTCAACCTTCACTTGCATTGACGTTCGTCCAACACGGACTAATGTCCCATAACAGCAAACGACATCGCCAACTGAAATTGGAAGATGGAAAATCATTTTATCTACGGTTACAGTAACTACTCTACCCTTTGCTAATTCTTTGGCTAAAATTGCGCCTCCCAAGTCCATTTGCGACATAATCCAACCACCAAAAATATCGCCGTTTGCATTGGTATCTGATGGCATTGCAAGGGTTCTTAAAATCAATTTGCCGTTAGGTTCTTTTGTATAAGGTTTATTTTTCATTGTGTTTTTCCTGCGCTTTCGCATTTTCTTGTAAATAAGGATAAATCATCACACCTGTTACAATCGTCGCTACAAGGCTTAAACCGGTTAAACCAAAGACTTTAAAGGTGTACCAGGCATCATTAGACATATAGTGGCTGATGTATAAGTTAAGCAACATACAAAGTATAAAAAACATTGCCCAACCTAAATTCAACTTAGCCCAAATATGATTTGGTAATTGAATTTCTTTACCCAATAGATGCTTAATAATTGGATTTTTTAAAACAAATTGGCTAATTAAAAGCACTAATGCAAATAGTGCATTGATGATGGTTACCTTCCATTTTAAGAAAGCATCATCATTAAAATAAGCAGTTAATCCACCAAAAACCACTACAAATCCAGCCATAAAGAGCTGCATTTTTTCAATCTTACCGTAAAGAGCTTTGAGGGTAATCAATTGAATAACGGTAGCAACTACTAGCGTTATCGCCGCTTCTTGTGTTCCCCATACTTTATAGACAATAAAAAATAAAATAAGGGGGATAAATTCAAGTAATTGTTTCATATGTGATGAGCTCTTTTATTGGCGAATTGCCTGATAAAAACGGAAACCAAAAATGGTAGTAAATAATGATAAAAATGCCGAAATAAAAAATGAGATAATCATTACAGCAATGTTGTCGCCTAATTTACTTACCAAACCGGCTAATAATTGTGGTAATACATTGGCAATTAAACAATATCCAAGCATTAAATTCATTTTACCTTTAGTAAAATTCCACGTAAATCTTACCGCTTGCCCGAAAGAATAGTCCTCTATTAAATAAATATAAATAGATAAACATAATTTCATAAAGATGAAGATCCCCATTACCAATAATGGAAGTGAAATAATATTTACCCCACTCCCGCTCATCACACTAAGTAATACGGAAGATAATCCAAATGAAAGAGGTAACACCATCAAAATATAAAGACCAATTGCCGGTAATAATTTATTAAAGGCTGTGAGCGCATTTTGTAAAAACGAATGATATTGCCCTGCATTGATCGATTTAATGTTTAAGATCAGTAATAAAGAGACATAAACATTCGCAATCCCGATAATAATTGTTGGCAACAGCATAGAAATTGATGCCTCTGCTGAAACGGGTGCATTTGGCATAACCAGTAATACGGTTGCTTGAATTGCAACAAGTAAGATAATTGCAAATAATGAAAATTGGCTTCTGTTTCGGATAAAATTCCAGCTATCTTGTATTAACTGTGGAAAATTCATCAACATGAAAAAATCCTTCTTTATGGCTAGTAAAACGTTAAAAATTTGTAGTAAAGTATAACAATAGATTGCTGAATATGCATTAAAATTTGGCTTTTCTCTCACATAAAGCCATTTATAGGTTGTGATATGAATGAAACACTCCAAGCCGGGCAACGTTATTTAAATACGTTACCTAATCAAAAAAAACTCGGATTATTTATGATTGATTACCGACTCATCCGACTGGTCAAATTCTCGGCTCGATTTATGCCGGCTTTTGCTTGCTTTGCGATCTTATGGCAATACTTCTTTAGCGATCCGACACAATCTGTTTTAGTCAATTCGATTATTACAGGGCTATTTGCCATCAGTATCCCTTTTCAAGGATTATATTGGTTAGGAAAACGGGCTAAATCACCGCTGCCACTTTCATTACTAAAATGGTATGAAGAACTCCGCCAAAAACTCATTAGCGAACAAATCAACGTTGATACACAAACGATGCCTTCATACCAAGATTTTGCGAATTTATTGCAGCTGGCTGAAAAAACGTGGGGCAATAAATACTTTGATGAGTTATAATCTTCCGCAATCAATCTACATCGGCACTTGCATTTTGCTTGTGCCATTTTCATTTATTTTCGGTTTTATTCATTTATAGACTTATGACAACGTTATCAGATAAAGAAAAAAAACAAGCTTACAATTTAAATAAACTCCAAAAGCGTTTACGCCGCAATGTCGGTAATGCTATTGCTGATTTCAATATGATTGAAGATGGCGATAAAGTGATGGTCTGTTTATCCGGCGGAAAAGACAGCTACACATTATTAGATATTTTATTAAATTTAAAATTAAATGCGCCGATTCATTTTGATATTGTTGCGGTTAATCTCGACCAAAAACAGCCGGGCTTTCCTGAACACGTGCTACCGGAGTATTTAGAGAGTATTGGCGTGGAATATAAAATCGTTGAAGAAAACACCTACGGTATCGTCAAAGAGAAAATTCCTGAAGGTAAAACAACTTGCTCACTTTGCTCTCGCTTACGCCGTGGTATTCTATATCGTACGGCAACAGAACTTGGCGCAACTAAAATTGCACTCGGCCATCATCGTGATGATATGTTAGAAACCCTCTTCCTAAATATGTTTTATGGTGGTAAATTAAAATCTATGCCGCCAAAACTTATGAGTGATGACGGCAAACAGATCGTTATTCGTCCGCTTGCTTATTGTAAAGAAAAGGATATTGAGAAATACGCAGTGGCAAAACAATTCCCGATTATTCCGTGTAATTTATGTGGCTCTCAGCCTAACTTACAACGCCAAGTGGTTAAAGAGATGCTTCAAACGTGGGATAGACAATATCCGGGAAGAATTGAAACGATGTTCAGTGCATTACAAAATGTCACACCATCGCATTTATGCGATCCACGTTTATTCGACTTTAAAGGTATAAAACACGGACAAGTTATTGAAGGGCTAGAAGGCGATATTGCTTTTGATAAGGAAGAGCTTCCAACCATTCCTGCTGCTTTTGAGGAAGAAGAAAATGATTTCGCCGATAATGGTTTAATCCAATTTAAAGCGGTCTAATTTTTTATATTTTTTGCAATTCACAACAATTTATTTTTAACCATTAGGGGGTTCACAATGTTATTTAATGAGATTGTGATATCGATCATTGTTTTGCTCGTATTAAGTTTAATGCGTATTAACGTGGTTATATCACTCATTATCGCTGCCCTTGTATGCGGTGTAATCGGACACTACGGTGTTGATGGTGCAACCGCATTTCAGGCATTAGAAAAAACGATTAAAGCCTTTACCGGCGGTTTAGGAGGCGGTGCTGAAACTGCCATGAACTATGCGGTGCTTGGGGCTTTTGCGGTTGCTTTGTCAAAATCCGGTGTTACCGATTTATTGGCTTATAAAGTGATTTCACACTTTGGCAAACGTCCTTCTGATCGTTCGGTATTTTGGTTTAAATACATTATTTTATTTGTATTAACTGCTTTTGCGATCTCATCTCAAAACTTAATTCCAATTCATATTGCGTTTATCCCGATTGTTGTACCGCCATTATTAGGCGTAATGAACCAATTAAACATTGACCGCCGTGCCGTAGCTTGTGGTTTAACCTTCGGCTTAACTGCGACATATATGTTAATCCCGGCAGGTTTCGGGCAGATCTTTATTGAAAGTATTTTGGTCAAAAATATCAACAAAGCCGGCGAATCTTTTGGTTTAGTCGCAACAACAGCTGAAATGACAAAAGCGATGGCAATTCCGGTTATGGGGATGATTGTTGGCTTACTCTTTGCTTTCTTTGTGTCTTATCGCAAACCACGTACTTATGCCGTAGCAGCTAAAGAGCAATCTATTGACGATATCGCAGCCCGTGTTGCGAAAGTAAAACCATATCACGTTTGGTTAAGCACTATCGCCATTATTGCAACCTGTTCAGTGCAATTATCAACAAATTCAACCATTATGGGCGGACTTGTTGGTTTAATCATTTTTGCTTTAGGTGGTGTATTTAAACTTAAACAATCTAATGACGTTTTCCAAGACGGTTTACGTTTAATGGCAATGATCGGCTTTGTGATGATTGCAGCGTCAGGCTACGCTAATGTCGTAAACTCAACAGGTGGTGTTGCTGAATTAGTAGAAGGTTTACGTGGTTCTATTGATAGTAAAGGGATGGCAGCATTCCTTATGTTATTGGTTGGTTTATTAATTACCATGGGGATTGGTTCTTCTTTCTCTACCGTGCCAATTATTGCATCGATCTATGTACCACTTTGCCTTGCATTCGGTTTTTCACCGCTGGCAACCATGTCAATTGTGGGTGTCGCGGCGGCATTAGGTGATGCAGGTTCTCCGGCTTCAGACTCAACGTTAGGTCCAACATCAGGCTTGAATGCAGACGGAAAACACGATCACATTTGGGATTCTGTTGTACCAACTTTTATCCACTTTAACATTCCACTGCTTATTTTTGGTTGGATTGCAGCAATGACGCTGTAAATATTGCGGATTATGTAACGCTCATATAATTTTCGTAGGGGTGGAGTTTATCCCCACCCGCAAATAATCATTGATACTCGGGCGGGGATAAACCCCGCCCCTACAAGATAAATTGAATGTTTGAGCAACGACTATAATCTATATTTAATCATAATTAGTTTTACAAATCTCCTAAGCAATCGACAAGCGGTCATTTTTCTTAGGAGATTTGCTATTTTTATACAAAGGACACAGAATGAAATTTATCTCTTTTAATATCAACGGCTTAAGAGCAAGACCTCATCAGCTTGAAGCAATTATTGAAAAACATCAACCGGATGTTATCGGCTTGCAAGAAATCAAAGTGGCAGATGAAGATTTCCCTTATGACTTGGTTAATCACTTAGGCTATCACGTTTTTCATCACGGACAGAAAGGACATTATGGTGTTGCACTACTTACCAAAAAAGCACCGCTTGCAGTACGTAAAGGCTTTCCTACCGACGCTGAAGATGCTCAAAAACGGATGATCATGGCAGATATTGAAACCGAATTTGGAACGCTTACCGTTCTGAATGGCTATTTTCCACAAGGCGAAAATCGTAGCCACGAAACCAAATTCCCGGCAAAAGCAAAATTCTATGCCGATTTACAACATTATTTAGAAAATCAACTCAAGCCGGAAAATCCGATTATCATTATGGGCGATATGAACATTAGCCCAACGGATTTAGATATTGGCATTGGTGAAGCTAACCGCAAACGCTGGTTAAGAGATGGCAAATGCTCTTTTTTACCAGAGGAACGTGAATGGCTTGATCGCTTATATGGATATGGACTGGTTGATACCTTTAGAGCGATGAACCCTTTAGCCGCCGATAAATTTTCGTGGTTTGATTACCGCTCAAAAGGCTTTGATGATAACCGAGGCTTACGCATCGACTTAGTCTTAGCCTCTAAATCACTGGCTGAACGTTGTGTAGAAACGGGTATTGATCTTGAGATCCGTGCAATGGAAAAACCTTCGGATCATTCACCGGTTTGGGCTGTGTTTAAATAACTCTAAATAGAGATAACAAAATACCGAGCACTGCTCGGTATTTTTAGTTCGTTACACACTATTTATCTGATTTAGGCTTATTTTCCTCATGACCTAAAAGCTTGCCAATGAGTGCTTTTCCTAATTCAGATTGGTTTAACCCCTCTAATGTTGCTGCAATTTTAGTTCCACCTGCTGAGCTAAATAATTCCCCTACTCTCTGAATACCTTTATCGACTTTTTCATCATTAATGATAAATTTCATATCCGAATGAGACAATGCTTTAGCTTGTTCAATACCAATAGCTTGATTTGCTTCGATTTGACGGATACTGATTAAATAACTTTGATAACCTTCATTTCCACCGATTTCTTTCGCAAGTTCGATTTGACCTGAAACCAATGAAATCTCTAATTTTTGTTTTGCTTCAGCTTCCGCTGCACCTATTTTAGCAATACCTTGTGCTTCTTTATCTTTTGTTTCAAGCAAGGCTTCTGCCGCTAAAAATGCTTTTTGTTTTTCCCCTTCTGCCACTAGGATCTGATGTTGGCGTTCCGCTTCAGAATCAATAATCAGAGCATTTTTATTTGCTTCAGCTTTAATCTCTTGCGTACGTTTTTCCTGATCCGCTTTCACGATTTCAACATCTTTTGCAATTTCAGCTTGTTTGATCTCCGCAACTCGTTTTACTTCCATCTCACGTTCTTTCGTGATCTTTTCTTGCTCTTTAACCAGTTGTTGAGCCTGCTCGTTAGAAACCGCTACTTCACGTTGATTTTCAACCGTTTTCAAACCAACGGCTTTTTCCGCTTCTTGGCGTTTTACATCCGCTTCTTTCTTCGCTTCAATTTCTGCGATTTGCGCTTCTTTTTGGTTACGAGCGACTTCAATACGGCTCTCTTTTTCAATAAAGGACTTTTTAATTTCCATAATATTGAAAATGACTTTGGAATTACCACTGTCTCGAATATCCATTAACTCAATATTTTTAACCGGTTCAATCCCCCAATTTTTCAGTTGCTCTTTTACGGCGAGGGTGAAATCATCGCCCAATTCCGAACGCACTTGTAAAATGTCATTCAAATTACGACTAGAGAGAATTGAACGAACCGAACCCTGAATAATATCAACTAATTGAATATTCATATCATGGAAATCAGAAACCCGTTGTGCCGCCAAATTAGAATCCGCAACGCGGAAAAACGCCGTAATATCTACCACAAACGGTAAACGTTCTAAATCATATGCTTCATAATTATCAATTTTGATAGAGAAAACCGATACCGGTAAGACAATTGTGCTTACCCCAATAACCGGCAACCAAGAAGGGAAAGCATAGTAAACATTACCATTACCCGTATCTTTGCCATAAGAGGTTGTTTTTCCACCAGATTGCACAATATGCACCTCATTTGTTTTTACTACACGGCGAAATAACAATGCAATAACTAATGTGATGACCACCAATACTGCAAAAATAAGTCCCGAAAGAATGTACATCTCAAACCTCCATTGATAAATAAAAGACACTTTTTATATAATCATCAAGCGATCAAATTTCAAGCACTTTTTGCAAAATTCTTTGCATAAAAATAATGGCACGTAAAACACGTGCCATTATTACCTATTTCTCACGAAATACTTTCACATTACTAAAGCCATTCTCTTTTAAATAAAGAGCTTGTAGCTTACTCATCACTCCTCGTTGGCAGTAAAGTAAGTAGTTCTTTGATTGATCAAGCGAACCAAACTGGCTGGATAATTTATAGAACGGTAGCTCTTTGACTTCAACACCTTCAAGGCTGAACGGTTTTTCGTCCACTTCTTCAGGGCTACGAATATCCAAAATCACATCGTTTTCGCCTAATTCCGAAGTGGTTTCGACGGATACCACCTCTTTTTCCGTTTGTTGAGCAATTTCACGAATATCTAAATAATGGGCGTTTTGTACCGCTTGTTCGAGAATATCAAAGTTAAAGTTACCTTCTTCTTCGATAATTTTGCTTTCAATCGCTTTCACCGTTGGATTTTTTGAAATCACACCACAAAATTCCGGCATAGATTTGGCAATATCATCTGTGCCAATCTCTTTTGCCATTGCGATAATCTGCTCTTTATCGTGGGTAATCAGCGGGCGTAATACCAAGGTATCGGAAGCCTTGTCGATCAAGCGTAAATTGGTTAAGGTTTGGCTGGATACTTGCCCTAATGCTTCGCCTGTCACAATGGCTTGAATATCAAAACGTTCGGCAATTTTGCTAGCAGCACGCACCATCATTCGTTTTAGCACTACGCCCATCTGCCCGTTATCGACTTTTTCTAAAATCTCACCGACCACATTTTCAAAGTTGATCGCCACAAAACGGACTTTATGGGACGAGCTGTAACGGCTCCAAATGTGATACGCCATCTGTTTCACACCGATTTCGTGAGCCGCACCGCCAAGGTTAAAGAAGCAGTAATGCACACGAGAACCACGGCGAATCAGCATATAACTTGATACGCCAGAGTCAAAACCGCCCGAAATCAGCGATAGCACATCTTCCTGTGTACCAATCGGATAACCACCTAAACCTTCGTGGCGAGCTTTGATTAACAACATCTTATCGTGATCAATATCAATACGTACCGTTACATCAGGATTAGTCAATTTCACACTTGCCGACTCGATATGCTGATTTAAGCCACCACCCACATAACGTTCCACATCAAGCGATCGGAAATCGTGCTTACCTTTACGGCGAACACGCACGCAGAAGGTTTTACCCTCTAATTCCCCTTTTACTTTCGCAAGGGTATGCTCAAAAATGTCGTGCATTGTGGTAAACGGCATTTCTTCTACTTCAAGAATATGATGAATACCAGGCGTGCGTTTGAGTAAATCCAACACGAGCGGAGCTTCTTCAGCGACTTTTGCTCGCACTTCAATAAAATCCCAGTTGCGAATTACTGCCACATTTTCTGTTTCATGCAGTAACACATTACGGATATTGGACGTTAAAATTTTGATAAAGCGTTTACGCACGGAATCGCTTTTAATCATAATTTCAGGGAAAAGTTTGATAATAAATTTCATATTGTAATCAGTTATATTTGTATAAGCGGTTAAATTTGCCCGATATTTTACCAATTCTAAAAATAAAAATACACGGAGAAGCCCCCGTGTATTTCTTTAAATTAGCGTAATGCCTTATTATGCAGCAAACGGATCACGAAGAATCATCGTTTCAACACGATCAGGACCGGTAGAAAGAATATCCACAGGCACACCTAAAACTTCTTCAATACGTTTGATGTAGTTAATCGCATTTTGAGGTAAGTCTTCTAATTTCGTCACACGGAAAGTATTTTCTTTCCAGCCCGGTAAAGTTTCATAAATCGGCTCAACACCTTCCCAATCTGCTGCGGCAAGTGGCGAATATTCAACAATGTTACCGTTTGGTAATTTATAAGCGACACAAATTTTCAACTCATCAAAGCCATCTAAGACATCTAATTTGGTCATACAGAAGCCTGAAATTGAGTTAATTTGGATCGCACGACGCACAGCAACGGCATCAAACCAACCACAACGACGTGGGCGGCCGGTTACCGCACCAAATTCATTCCCCTTACGAGCAATTTCTGCCCCTACTTCATCAAATAATTCAGTCGTAAACGGACCTGAACCAACACGAGTACAGTAAGCTTTGATAATACCTAATACATAATCCAAATTACGAGGACCGTAACCCGAACCGGTTGCCACGCCACCTGCGGTCGTATTCGAACTGGTTACAAACGGATAAGTACCGTGGTCAATATCTAACATTGTACCTTGTGCGCCTTCGAAAAGAATGTTTGCCCCCTCTTTACGAGCATCGTGAAGCAGTGTTGTCACGTCAGCAACCATACCTTTAATCACATCGGCAATCGCAAAGACATCATCTAATGTTTTTTGATAATCAACCGGCTCTACTTTGTAATAATGTACTAGCTGGAAGTTATAGTAATCTAAAATGTTTTTTAATTTTTCAGCAAAGGCTTCTTTATTAAAGAGATCGCTTACACGTAAACCACGGCGAGCAACTTTATCTTCATATGCAGGGCCAATACCACGACCTGTTGTCCCAATTTTATTTTTGCCTAACGCAGCTTCACGAGCATGATCCATCGCGACGTGATAAGGTAAAATTAACGGACAAGCTTCTGAAATTTTTAAACGATCACGAACGTTAATACCACGTG
This sequence comes from Actinobacillus porcitonsillarum, assembly GCF_003101015.1. Taxonomy (NCBI): domain Bacteria; kingdom Pseudomonadati; phylum Pseudomonadota; class Gammaproteobacteria; order Pasteurellales; family Pasteurellaceae; genus Actinobacillus; species Actinobacillus porcitonsillarum. Next base: position 2,162,714 of record NZ_CP029206.1, read on the forward strand.
CTTCTAATTCGCCCATCTCTTTCATTAAAGCATCGGGAGAAAGCACCACACCATTACCAATTAAGCAAGTCACATTATCACGTAAAATACCGCTTGGAATAAGGCGTAATACGGTTTTTTCACCATTAATAATCAATGTATGTCCGGCATTATGTCCACCTTGATAACGCACAACATATTTCACACGATCTGTTAATAGATCTACGATTTTACCTTTCCCTTCATCGCCCCATTGAGCGCCGAGAATAGCAACACTTTTACCCATAGGAATTGCCTCTTTTAGTTGGAGTTTAATTTAAAAACGTAAAAAAGACCCGAATAGATCGGGTCTTATAGATACAATTATTTTGTAGGAGCCTTCATAAAGCGTAGAAATTCGCTATCCGGTTTAACAATCATCATATTGTTTTGTCCTTCAGCAAAAGTTGCCTCATATGCTTTTAGGCTACGAATAAAGCGATAGAATTCAGGTTCTTGACCTAATGCTTGCGCATAGATCTTCGCTGCCATTGCATCACCTTCCCCTTGTAATTCATCTGCAGTTTTCCGTGCTGTCGCTTCAATTAAAATCACTTTCTTATCAACTTCAGCTTTAATGAATTCCGCTTTCTCTTCGCCTTGTGAACGGTGCTCACGAGCAACGGCATCACGCTCTGCTCGCATCCGTTGATAAATGGAAGATGATACTTCATTTGGGAGATTGATTTGCTTAACACGAACATCAACAACTTCGATCCCTAGTTTTTCTGCACCATCATCACCATCATTCAATGCTTTTTGTGCACCGGCCATTAACTCACCACGAGAACCGGAAACAATATCTTTGATCGTTCTTGAACCGATTTCTGAACGTAAGCGGTCATTAACCTTACGGCGAAGAAGATCTGACGCTTTTTGATAATCGCCACCGGTCGAAGTGTAAAATTGACCAAAATCACTGATTTTCCATTTTACATATGAATCAACCAATAAGTCTTTTTTCTCAACCGTAACAAAACGATCTTCTTTTCCATCTAAGGTTTGAATACGAGCGTCTAAAACTTTCAAACTATCCATAAAAGGTACTTTGAAATGAAGCCCCGGAGAATATACAACGACTTTTTGTTCCCCATCACGCTGAACTTTATTAAAGCGTAGCATAATTGCCCGAGTGCCTTCCGGTACAATGGTTACGGATTGAAAAAGTACAAATGCTAAAACAGCCAATACAGGTAAGAATAATTTACGCATTAGAATCTCCCTCTACGTGTCTCAATCACTTCAGGCTGAGTTTGAGTTTGCACTTGAGGTTGTACAATCGCAGGCTGAACCGCTTGAGGCACAATCTGAGTATCTCCCTCTTGTTTTTTAACAGCTTGAGTATTACCAAAGAATTTATCAATCGGAAGCACATTCAAATTATTTGTGTTACTTTCCATAATAATCTTAGGCGTGTTTTTCATTACCTTTTCCATTGTTTGAATATAAAGGCGTTCACGAGTAAGTTCCGGCGCTGCTTTATATTCCGGTAGCAATTTAACTAAACGCTCGACTTCCCCTTTTGCTTCTAACACTACTTTTTCTTTGTAAGCAGTTGCTTGCTCTACGATACGTTGTGCTTGACCTCGAGCAATCGGCTCTTTTCCTCTCGCATAGGCTTCTGCTTCACGAATTAAACGCTGTTCATCTTCTTGCGCTTTAATCGCATCGTCAAAAGCTGCTTTCACTTCTTCCGGAGGGCGAGCGTATTGGAAGTTTACGTCTGTAATCAATAACCCCATATCATAAGTTTTAATGATGTCACGTAGTGCATTCCAGGTTTTTTCACGTACCGTTGCACGTCCTGTCGTTAGGATCTCATCCATTTTCATATGACCGATCACATAACGTAAAGCACTATCTGTTGCTTGTTTTAAGCTATCTTTTGGGTTGTTTACATTAAAGAGATATTTTGCCGGATCTTCAACACGATATTGAACCGTCATTTCAACCTGAACCATATTTTCATCTTGAGTTAACATTGAGCCACTCGTGTTTAATTCAGATACACGTTCGATATTGACCGGAATAACCTCATCAATAAAGGTTGGTTTCCAATTTAAACCCGGCATAACAATATTATGCAATTTACCAAAACGTGTAATGACACCGCGTTCAGCTTCCTGTACTGTATAAAACCCTGAAGCCCCCCAAACTATAGCACCTAGCGCAATAATCGCAGGGAGGAATTTTCCAAATGAGGCAGGCTGAGAATTATTTGGATCTTTATTCCCCCCCATTTTCTTTAATAAACTACTAAACGCTTCTTCTAAATCAGGCGGTTGTTGCTCACTGTTTTTTGGTTCTTTTGTTTCTTGACCTTGCTGCTCAGGCTTATTTTGCCCAGGTTTCCCCCATGGGTCTTGATTACCTGATTCATTCCACGACATACGTTCTCCGTATTAACATTAGTTAATAAAATGTAACTTTGGGATTTTACCGATTTAAGTGTCATTTGGCTAGCCTATTTCCGGATAAATTTAATAAATTTCAATACGATTTTTGAAGATAAACAGCTGTCCCAAAGCAAAATATAAAAAAGCAAAAACCCCAAGCCTATCTCTAAGCTCAGGGTTCCTTAATTCAATCCGGCGATGCCCTACTCTCACATGGGGAAGCCCCACACTACCATCGGCGTTACGGCATTTTACTTCTGAGTTCGGAATGGATTCAGGTAGAACTACCGCACTATGGTCGCCAGAATATCCGGTCGATGATTGTTATCTCTTTTCTTTTGTTCTTTCTTTAATCTTAATTCGAAACAAGCTGTCTGAGTATCTTTATTCGTTTTTTGTTTAGTTCGTTTAAGCTTTTCGCTTATCAACTCTCTCACGTTCCTTCCAAAAACGCTTGAGGTTGTATAGTTAAGCCTCTCGGGCAATTAGTACACGTTAGCTCAATGTATCACTACACTTACACACCGTGCCTATCTACGTCGTAGTCTCCAACAACCCTTACAGTCTTATAGACTGGGAGAACTCATCTCAAGGCAAGTTTCGTGCTTAGATGCTTTCAGCACTTATCTCTTCCGCATGTAGCTACCCGGCAATGCGTCTGGCGACACAACCGGAACACCAGGGATGCGTCCACCGGTCCTCTCGTACTAGGAGCAGCCCCTTTCAATTCTCCAACGCCCACGGCAGATAGGGACCGAACTGTCTCACGACGTTCTAAACCCAGCTCGCGTACCACTTTAAATGGCGAACAGCCATACCCTTGGGACCTACTTCAGCCCCAGGATGTGATGAGCCGACATCGAGGTGCCAAACACCGCCGTCGATATGAACTCTTGGGCGGTATCAGCCTGTTATCCCCGGAGTACCTTTTATCCGTTGAGCGATGGCCCTTCCATTCAGAACCACCGGATCACTATGACCTGCTTTCGCACCTGCTCGACTTGTCTGTCTCGCAGTTAAGCTTGCTTCTACCATTGCACTAACCTCACGATGTCCGACCGTGATTAGCAAACCTTCGTGCTCCTCCGTTACTCTTTGGGAGGAGACCGCCCCAGTCAAACTACCCACCAGACACTGTCCGAACACCCGATTAGGGCGCCTCGTTAGAACATCAAACGTTAAAGGGTGGTATTTCAAGGACGCCTCCACAATCACTGGCGTGACTGCTTCTAAGGCTCCCACCTATCCTACACATCAAAATTCAATGTTCAGTGTCAAGCTATAGTAAAGGTTCACGGGGTCTTTCCGTCTAGCCGCGGGTACACCGCATCTTCACGGCGATTTCAATTTCACTGAGTCTCGGGTGGAGACAGCCTGGCCATCATTATGCCATTCGTGCAGGTCGGAACTTACCCGACAAGGAATTTCGCTACCTTAGGACCGTTATAGTTACGGCCGCCGTTTACTGGGGCTTCGATCAGGAGCTTCTCTTTCGATAACACCATCAATTAACCTTCCAGCACCGGGCAGGCATCACACCCTATACGTCCACTTTCGTGTTTGCAGAGTGCTGTGTTTTTAATAAACAGTTGCAGCCAGCTGGTATCTTCGACCGGTTCAACCTTCATCCGCGAGGGATTACAATCTACGCCGGCGCACCTTCTCCCGAAGTTACGGTGCTATTTTGCCTAGTTCCTTCACCCGAGTTCTCTCAAGCGCCTGAGTATTCTCTACCTGACCACCTGTGTCGGTTTTCAGTACGGTTTAGATAAACCTGAAGCTTAGTGGCTTTTCCTGGAAGCGTGGTATCAGTTACTTCATCTCCGTAGAGACTCGTCATCACTTCTCGGTGTTAAGGAAGTCCGGATTTGCCTAAACTTCCCACCTACCGGCTTAAACAGACATCCAACAGTCTGCTAACCTAACCTTCTCCGTCCCCACATCGCAGTTTATCCAAGTACGGGAATATTAACCCGTTTCCCATCGACTACGCTTTTCAGCCTCGCCTTAGGGGCCGACTCACCCTGCCCCGATTAACGTTGGACAGGAACCCTTGGTCTTCCGGCGAACGAGTTTTTCACTCGTTTTATCGTTACTTATGTCAGCATTCGCACTTCTGATACGTCCAGCAAACCTCTCGATTCACCTTCATCCGCTTACAGAACGCTCTACCCAACAGTCTTTCGACTGATGCCGCAGCTTCGGTGCTATATTTTAGCCCCGTTACATCTTCCGCGCAGGCCGACTCGACTAGTGAGCTATTACGCTTTCTTTAAATGGTGGCTGCTTCTAAGCCAACATCCTAGCTGTCTAAGCCTTCCCACTTCGTTTCCCACTTAATATAGACTTTGGGACCTTAGCTGGCGGTCTGGGTTGTTTCCCTCTCCACGATGGACGTTAGCACCCACCGTGTGTCTCCTGAGTATCACTCTTCGGTATTCGCAGTTTGCATCGGGTTGGTAATCCGGGATGGACCCCCTAGCCGAAACAGTGCTCTACCCCCGAAGGTGTCCGCTCAAGGCTCTACCTAAATAGATTTCGGGGAGAACCAGCTATCTCCCGGTTTGATTGGCCTTTCACCCCCAGCCACAAGTCATCCGCTAATTTTTCAACATTAGTCGGTTCGGTCCTCCAATTAGTGTTACCCAATCTTCAACCTGCCCATGGCTAGATCACCGGGTTTCGGGTCTATACCTTGCAACTCAACGCCCAGTTAAGACTCGGTTTCCCTTCGGCTCCCTTATTCAGTTAACCTCGCTACAAAATATAAGTCGCTGACCCATTATACAAAAGGTACGCAGTCACCCTTTCGGGCTCCCACTGCTTGTACGTACACGGTTTCAGGTTCTATTTCACTCCCCTCACTGGGGTTCTTTTCGCCTTTCCTTCACAGTACTGGTTCACTATCGGTCAATCAGGAGTATTTAGCCTTGGAGGATGGTCCCCCCATCTTCAAACAGGATTTCTCGTGTCCCGCCCTACTTGTCGTCAGCTTAGTACCACAATAATGTTTTCGAGTACGGGGCTATCACCCTTTATTGCTGAGCTTCCCAACTCATTCCTCTAACAAAACTGCTATTACTGACAGGCTCTTCCACTTTCGCTCGCCACTACTCACGGAATCTCGGTTGATTTCTTTTCCTCGGGGTACTTAGATGTTTCAGTTCTCCCCGGTTTGCCTCACTTGCCTATGTATTCAACAAGTGATAGTAGATTCTTCATCTACTGGGTTTCCCCATTCGGACATCTTGGATTAAACGCCTCTTATCGACTCATCCAAGCTTATCGCAGATTAGCACGTCCTTCATCGCCTCTGATTGCCAAGGCATCCACCGTGTACGCTTAGTCACTTAACCATACAACCTCAAACATTTTTACTTTCTTTATCTTAAAGAAAGATAAGACATTCGAGACTGATATTAACTACTAAACACTTAACTGCTTTTGTTCAGTTAAGATTTTTTACTACTCAGACTTTTCTTATTTATCAGCAGAATCATTTGCTTATTCATCGCTGACTTGAAAAATCTCTCAGTTTTTCAGCTTGTTTCCAATTTTTTAAAGAACAATTTAGACAACAAAAGTCATCTTTAAATGGCGTCCCCACGGGGATTCGAACCCCGGTTACCGCCGTGAAAGGGCGATGTCCTAGGCCTCTAGACGATGGGGACAACATTTAAAGATGCTCTCAACGACGTCCATTTATTTAGGAGCAATATTCTAATGAATACCACTCTTTTTGTCAATCTTTATCAAACAATCTGTGTGAACACTTGCAGTCGCTTCATTTTGGTAAGGAGGTGATCCAACCGCAGGTTCCCCTACGGTTACCTTGTTACGACTTCACCCCAGTCATGAATCATACCGTGGTAAACGCCCCGTTTCCGTTAAGCTATCTACTTCTGGTACAACCCACTCCCATGGTGTGACGGGCGGTGTGTACAAGGCCGGGAACGTATTCACCGCAACATTCTGATTTGCGATTACTAGCGATTCCGACTTCATGGAGTCGAGTTGCAGACTCCAATCCGGACTTAGACGTACTTTGTGAGATTTGCTCCATGTCGCCATATTGCTTCCCTCTGTATACGCCATTGTAGCACGTGTGTAGCCCTACTCGTAAGGGCCATGATGACTTGACGTCATCCCCACCTTCCTCCAGTTTATCACTGGCAGTCTCCTTTGAGTTCCCGACCGAATCGCTGGCAACAAAGGATAAGGGTTGCGCTCGTTGCGGGACTTAACCCAACATTTCACAACACGAGCTGACGACAGCCATGCAGCACCTGTCTCAAAGTTCCCGAAGGCACAAACTCATCTCTGAGTTCTTCTTTGGATGTCAAGAGTAGGTAAGGTTCTTCGCGTTGCATCGAATTAAACCACATGCTCCACCGCTTGTGCGGGCCCCCGTCAATTCATTTGAGTTTTAACCTTGCGGCCGTACTCCCCAGGCGGTCGATTTATCACGTTAGCTACGGGCACCAAGCTCAAAGCCCAATCCCCAAATCGACAGCGTTTACAGCGTGGACTACCAGGGTATCTAATCCTGTTTGCTCCCCACGCTTTCGCACATGAGCGTCAGTATATTCCCAAGGGGCTGCCTTCGCCTTCGGTATTCCTCCACATCTCTACGCATTTCACCGCTACACGTGGAATTCTACCCCTCCCTAAAATACTCTAGCGACCCAGTATGAAATGCAATTCCCAGGTTAAGCCCGGGGCTTTCACATCTCACTTAAGTCACCGCCTGCGTGCCCTTTACGCCCAGTCATTCCGATTAACGCTCGCACCCTCCGTATTACCGCGGCTGCTGGCACGGAGTTAGCCGGTGCTTCTTCTGTGACTAACGTCAATCAAGTAAGCTATTAACTTACCTGCCTTCCTCATCACCGAAAGAACTTTACAACCCGAAGGCCTTCTTCATTCACGCGGCATGGCTGCATCAGGGTTCCCCCCATTGTGCAATATTCCCCACTGCTGCCTCCCGTAGGAGTCTGGACCGTGTCTCAGTTCCAGTGTGGCTGGTCATCCTCTCAGACCAGCTAGAGATCGTCGGCTTGGTAGGCCTTTACCCCACCAACTACCTAATCCCACTTGGGCTCATCTTATGGCAGGTGGCCCGAAAGTCCCACCCTTTAATCCGAAGATATTACGCGGTATTAGCTACAGTTTCCCGTAGTTATCCCCCTCCATAAGCCAGATTCCCAAGCATTACTCACCCGTCCGCCACTCGTCAGCAAAGAAAGCAAGCTTTCTCCCTGTTACCGTTCGACTTGCATGTGTTAAGCCTGCCGCCAGCGTTCAATCTGAGCCATGATCAAACTCTTCAATTCAAAAAGTTTAATCGCTCAATAAACTGCTTAGCTAAAGTTTACATATTACTTTTAAGTAAAAATGAATTTCTAGTTTAAGCACCTATTAAGACTTCAAAATTAAATAATATTTTCAAATAAAGTCAATCAACAAGTGCCCACACAGATTGTCTGATAAGTTGTTAAAGAACAAAAAAGAACGACGCACTGCTAATCAATTTAACTTACTCACAACAGTGCGTCGTTGTGTGTGGTGCATTATAGGGATTTTCGAAACTTACGCAAGTCTTTTTTGTAAAAAATTTAAAAAAAATAATCGCTTGTTGAAAATAAGCTCAAAACGAATAATTTTCTAGCTTAATTTGATTTTTAATTGTTCTTGCAACCCACTTTCTCTTTGTATATTTGATTTTACACCTAGCTTCCAAACTTTTTCATGGCTAAATAATGTAAATTTTTCTTTTGCCCGAGTAATCGCCGTATAAATCAACTCCTTTGTTAAAACAGGCGAACCGACTAACGGCATAACCAAAAAAACATGCTCAAACTCAGAACCCTGTGATTTATGTACCGTCATCACATAAGCTGATTCATATTCGGGAACACGGCTTAATGATAAATTTAAATACTCCCCTTCAACAATCGTGTCAAAGTAAATCCGAAGCATTCCTTGCTCATCTGGTAAAACAATACCAATATCGCCACTATATACATGATTTTGCGGTGCATTCTCCGTAATTAAAATTGGCTTACCACAATAATTTTCCCGATGCTGATTAAACTTCACTAAATTCGCTTGTTTTAACGCTTCGGCAATGGTTTGATTTAAGCGTTCAACACCTAACTCGCCTACACGCAATGCAGATAAAAAGCGGACTTGCTGGAATGCTTCAAAAATCCCACCGACTGAAACTGATTTCGGATCTTTTTCACGCTGTTTAACTAATTCAAGATACTCTCTATAAGCATCTACTGCTCGGCGAACCACAAGCGCAACGCAATACTGTGTCCATTTTCTTTTTTCTGAAAAATCTGTTGCTGGTGGGTATAAAACACACTCTAATTCTTTATGCTCTGAACTTGAAGCAACTCGCCAAGATTGAGCAACTTTCTGTTGATTTACCTCTTTTGCCAATAAACCTATACCTAACTGATCATTAAAACGATAACTTTGAGACAAATAACATAATGAATCACAAATAGGTAACACATTTTTTTGCCCCGTGAGTTTATAGCCCGTTACTGCTTCTAAATAGTCACAATGGGTTTGGCTATAGTGGCTATGATCTGAAGCAATAAATTGCCCTAACTCATTCATAATCGATCCCACTTCAACGGAAGCTAATTGGTCTTTATCACCAAGCAATACCACACGAGCACTTGGCTTAACCGCATTCAATAATTTTTCCATTAAAGAAAGATCGATCATTGATGCCTCATCAATGACCAATAAATCCAAATGAAGAGGGTTTGTTTTATGATATTTAGGCTTATCGCTTTGAGGCTGCATCCCTAATAGTCGATGAATCGTAGAGGCTTGAGTGGGTAATGCCTCTTTTAATTTTTCGGGCATATCTATGCGCGCTAGACTCTGTATGATAGATTCTTTTAAACGGGCTGCGGCTTTTCCTGTTGGTGCAACAAGGGCTACTTTCAAAAAATCAGAACCTTGTTCAAGCTGTTTCCATTGCAACGCTGCTAATAAACGAGCCACGGTTCTTGTTTTCCCTGTACCCGGCCCACCGGAAATCACACAAAAACGTTTACGCAATGCCGTTGCTACCGCAATTTTTTGCCAATCTGTTTGTTCTGATACCTGACCAAAAAGGTGATCTAAAATTTTCTTATCTTGCTCGATATTTGCATTTTCTTCAGAAAATCCAACCGCTTGCTGCAAGTATTTGGCTACCTGATGTTCGGCTTGCCAATAACGATAAAAATAGAGCAATCCATATTGAAATAGCATTGGCGCAGATTTTTCCGGCGATACACTAAAAGCAATATGATTTTCAAGCAATGTTTGCCACTCAAGCGGTGAAATATCTTCAATTTTTTGCGAAATTTCATTGGCAAAATCCATTTGTAGCTCACGTTCTTTTTTTAAGGACAAGCCAAATGGATCTGATGCGAAATCTGAATCAAGACGAAGTGCGCTATGCCCTTTCATCGTATGAAATGAAAGTAAGGCTGCGACCAGTACAGCCAAATTTTGTTGTTGTGCCGTATAGCCAAAATCTTGCTGTTTACGATCAATCATTTTGGCAAATTGATAATTCAATTCAGAAATCACATTTTCAGATTTCAATTTTTCAAGCAGCTTTAACATAACACCGTCTCAAGAAGAAAAAACTCATGAAATTATCCGATTTTCATCTTCTCTTGTCCATTTTTTCGAATCGGGCGTATAATAAAAGCCTTTTTTAACCACCTAATAATTTTATGAAACCTGCAACAGCTACAATTAGCCAAGAGGCTCTCCGCCATAACATTCAACTGATAAAAACCTTTGCGCCGAAGCAAAAATTACTGGCGATGATTAAAGCCAATGCCTACGGACAAGGGCTACTACCTGCTGCCGGCACGCTTGCCGATCTCGTTGAAGGCTTTGGTGTTGCAAGGCTAAGAGAAGCCCTCGAAATCCAAGAAACCGGCTATACCGGTAAAATTGTATTAGTGGAAGGATTTTTCGACAGAGAAGAATTACTTAAAACCCTTTCTCGCCGTTTTGATACCGTTATTCACTGCTTAGAACAGCTAGAACTACTTGAACAAGTCGCTAAAGAGTGGGATGAAGAACAGCGTAAAGGTTTCTGGAAGCGTAAAGCAAAAATTTACTTCCCTGTGCATATTTGGTTAAAAATTGATACAGGTATGCACCGTTTAGGCGTACATCCTGAGCAAGTAGAAATGTTTTATCAACGTCTTAAAGCCTGTTCACTAGTAGCAAGTATCAGTTTTGTAAGCCACTTTAGCCGCGCCGATGAATTAGATTGCGGCTATACCGAAAAACAAATAGCTACTTTCGAAGCCGCAACGAAACCTTACCCGGAACACGAGCGTAGTATTTCTGCCTCAAGCGGTATTTTATACTGGCAACAAGCGCATTATGATTGGGTTCGCCCCGGTATCATTATGCACGGCATATCTCCTCATTATGACCCCATCACATCACTCGGATTTAAACCCGTGATGACGCTCTCCTCTTCGCTCATTGCAGTGCGAACACATAAAGCCGGCGAACCTGTTGGTTATGGAGGTGCTTGGGTAAGCCCTAAGGATACCAAATTAGGCGTGATTGCTATGGGATACGGCGATGGCTATCCTCGCAATGCACCGGAAGGAACACCTGTTTTAGTCAATGGGCGAAAAGTGCCTATTGTGGGACGCGTATCGATGGATATGCTCACCGTTGATTTAGGTGCCGATAGTCAAGATAAAGTTGGCGATGAAGTCGTTTTTTGGGGCAAAGATTTACTGATTGAAGAAGTAGCTAAGCACATTGGCGTGATTAGCTATGAACTGATTACAAAATTAACCCCTCGGGTTATTTTTGAATACAGGTAGTTTCCTAAACTGTTCCTAAACAAGCGGTCAAATTCCTGCAAACTTTTGCAGAAATTTGACCGCTAACATATTTATGTGCTTAATAAATTACACTCGAATTATTTTGCACAACCGCAAGTTTTTACTTTATCTTCAAAACGGCGAGCTGCTTCATCCCAGTTTACCACATTCCAGAACGCTTTAATGTAGTCTGGACGGCGGTTTTGGTAGTTTAAGTAGTAAGCGTGTTCCCACACATCTAAACCTAAAATCGGATAGCCTGAAACGCCTGCAACCTCTTTACCCATTAGTGGAGAATCTTGGTTAGCAGTTGAAACAACAGCTAATTTGCCATCTTCTAATACTAACCATGCCCAACCTGAACCGAAGCGAGTTGCTGCTGCTTGTTCAAATTGTGCTTGGAATGCTTCAACAGAGCCAAAATCACGAACGATAGCGTCTTTTAATGCGCCTTGTAACGTTGTGCCTGTTTTTAAACCTTTCCAGAATAACGTATGGTTTACGTGACCGCCCACATTGTTACGTACTGCAACACGTTTTTCTGCCGGAACTTGCTCAAGATTTGAAATTAATTTACCCGGGCATTGTTCAAGTAATTCAGGATATGCTTCTAATGCTGCATTTGCGTTATTGATGTACGCTTGGTGATGTTTAGAGTGATGAATTTCCATTGTTTTTGCATCGAAATGCGGCTCTAACGCATCATAAGCGTAGCCTAATTCAGGTAATGTATATGCCATTTTTCTGTTCCTCAAAAAAATAATAGGTAAGATTTGAGCTAAAACTCGCCATTATTTTATCAAAAAACATTAAGCGAATACATCATTTTTTGATCTAAAACAAATATTTATTAAATAGCCAAAATTTACTTAAAAGCTTTTTTCAAAACTCAAATAAACCCGATTTCGTTTATACGAATAAAGATCCGCTAAATTTGAATTCACACGCTGATATTGATAGCTGATTTTCGGCGTAATTCCCCAAAAATGCAGGTTACGATGCCAAAGCGTAACATTAAAACCTAACTCTCTATCTTGGCGAATTTGATTAAAAATGCGGTGAGCTTGGTCAAATTCACGTTTGCCATAACTGAGTTGAATACGGCTGGAGATGCCGCCCCACCACTCTTGCCCCCAACCGATTCGCCCTGTATAACGTTTGGAAGCCAAAGAACGTTCTAACGTCCGATCTCGCAACACATCTACACCGCTATAGAGATAACTTTTCGCATTAAAGGCATAAAGTAGCGTAGCGGAACCAAATAATGTCGTGCTATCTGCCAGCTGATTTTCGCCCCGATGTTTGAGCTTGCCCATCTCGCCTGCGGTAGAAAGTTGCCATTGAGAGGTAAGCCAATGTTCGGCTTCAACCCGAACCCCATAGCCGTGATTGTAGCGATGATTACCATACCAACGCATTTCGTAATAAGGCAAAAAGGCAAGACGACTTTGAGCATTTTGATATTGGTAGCCAAGGCTTGAACGGTTTTGCTGATCGTCAAATTGATGATTATCCCAATAGGATTTTCCACTAAATTGGTTCTCAAAATGTAGATAGTGCGAGCCACTGATATTCCAATTTTTAGCTAAATTGAGATGATAACTTAGCCCGTTTGCCGACTGCGGTAACGACTCTTCCGTTTTCTTAAATGGTACATTCCCCACTCGAACATAAGGCGAGCTTGAGGCATTATTGACATTGCTTTCGTGCAAATAATTAATGCCAAAATCGAAAGACCAGTCCGAACGTTTCTGAATAGCGGCAATATATTGTTCCACCCCATTTGCAATTTGTGGTGGCAATCCGTCCGCTTGTAGCTTACGAAATTGTGCAAGTGAGGCTTCATTTTGCCGATCTTCAAACAGCATTTGTGCCAAGCGAAAACGCACAGGCTGAAAATTAGGGTGCTTCGCAATAATGCCACGATAGAGATCAATTGCCGTTTTATAATCCCCCTTACTTGCCAAAATAATGCCGTTGGCATAATCGATCAGCACCAAATCGGGATTAGGTGTTTGTTGATAAATCCGCACCAGCTCAGGCAATAAATGAAATTGTCGGCTATCAATCGCCCGATTTAACATTTGACGAGTCAGTTCAGACTTACTGATCAGCTCTTTAGTTAAAGTGATTTCCTCGCTATTTGCGGATTTTTCTGAAAAAATAACCGCTTGTTTTGGTAATGTAGGCTCGGCGGATTTGATTTCCAATTCGGGGGCTGCGTTTACTGCTAAAGGAATAAAAAGGGTAAGGGGGAGATATTTTTTCATAAGATAGATTTATTGACTTTTTCTGTTCATTTTTTTACTATCACGCTAAAGATGATAGTGGTATAAATTTAATGCGAATTTTTAAATCTAAACATTTTGATAAATTTGCCCGTAAAGAACGTATTTCAGACGATACATTAAGAAATGCCATTAACGATATTGAAAATGGCTTGATTGATGCCGATTTAGGTTCAGGTGTTATCAAACAGCGTTTACCCAAACAAGGCAGAGGCAAATCTAAAGGTTATCGTTCTATCATTGTGTACAAATTTGCAGAATTTAGCCTATTTGTTTATGGATTTGATAAGAATGATCGGGCTAATATTACTGCTGATGAAGAAGAAAACTTTAAAGCAGCAGCCAAAACCATTTTGGCATTTAGCCCTGAACAAATTCAACAAGCCCTTGATGGCAAAGCATTTATAGAGGTATCCAATGAGCCAGTATAAGACTCAAGCAAATGCAGCGATCCACGAATTGATGAGTGATTTACACGACATTGGTTTGATTGATAAAACAACAATGCAGAGTTTTGACAAACGTTGTTTAACGCCAGTTAAAACGCTAGCACCCAATGAGATCCGAGAAATCCGAGAGAAAGAAAATTTTTCTCAAGCTGTCTTTGCTCACTACTTAAATGTAAGTAGCAATCTAGTTTCAGAATGGGAGCGAGGTGTCAAAAAACCAAGCGGCGCCGCACTGAAACTGCTTTCTTTAGTACAACATAAAGGCATTTCTGCAATAGCTTAGATTTTAGGCGGGGGATACCCGCCTTTACGATTGGTTATTGGCGTTTGCCTCCGAAGCTTACATTACTTCCTGCTGTGCCAACGACTTCTTCAGCATTTGGTCCAGCAAAAACACCTTTATAGTTTGTATTTGTTCCTCCATAAAGTTCGGTCATATCAACAATACCACTAAAAATTAAATTATTTTTAGGCGATACACTAATATTACCTTCATTAAAAACATAATCCCGTCCATCTAAATTAGTAATAGCTCCCGTTACTTTTTCTGTTTGGAAGTTCGCGGTTAAACTAAAATCACCTGTTGAAATAAGGTTATCATTCCAACTCCTCTTAATTGCCTTGCCGTTATATGTTGCTGTTGTGACACTTTTCAGGTAATCAGAATTTGTCGTTGTTGGTAATGCTATATAAGTTGCTGCACGATGAACATCATCGTTTGTCAATAAATCCGAATTGTAACTCCAATGAATATAAGTTGAGTATTGTTGATTAACAAAATGAGCATTAGCTACTTGTACCTCTTTATCACCAGAAAGTGTTTTACGGGTTGCATAAATAGGTAAAGTATTAACATTATCGGAAATACCACTCTCGTTAAAATTAACAGCTTTTTGTAAAGACCAATTTTCGGCTTGATTTTGAAGAGTAAGTTGTCCTACTTTATCTTCCCCAATATATACAATACTCTTATTGTCATATGAAAGTCTCTCTACATATCTCCAAGCATTTCCATCTTTCAGAAACTCCCATTTCTTTTCTTCTGCTTCTGCTTCTTGACGTTTTCTTTCCGCTTCTTCTCTTACTGGAGCTAATTCAGCTTCTAAAGCAGAGATTTGATTTTGAGCAGCAGCTAAATCTTGAGCTGCTTTTTCTGCAGCCTCTTGAGCTTTAGCTTGTTCCGCTGCCGTTGCTGCTTCCGCATTACGCACAGCTTCTTGAGCCGCAGCTAAATCCTGAGCTGCCTTATTGGCTGCGGCTTGAGCTTTGGCTTGCTCCGCTGCCGTTGCCGCTTCGGCATTACGTACCGCTTCTTGTGCTGCCGCTAAATCTTGTGCAGCTTTGTTTGCAGCAGCTTGAGCTTTGGCTTGTTCTGCAGCAGTTGCTGCTTCAGCATTTTTAACGGCTTGTTGTGCTGCGGCTAAATCTTTAGCGGCTTTATCTGCTACCGCTTGCGCTTTGGCTTGTTCTGCAGCGGTTGCTGTTTCGGCATCTTTAACTGCTTGCTGTGCTGCGGCTAAGTCTTTAGCGGCTTTATCCGCCGCAGCTTGGGCTTTGGCTTGCTCTGCTGCAGTAGCCGCTTTGGCACTTTTAATTGCTTGTTGTGCTGCGGCTAAATCTTTAGCGGCTTTTTCTGCTGCCGCTTGAGCTTTGGCTTGTTCCGCTGCTGTTGCTGCTTCGGCGTTACGTACCGCTTCTTGTGCTGCCGCTAAATCTTTAGCGGCTTTCTCTGCAGCTGCTTGAGCTTTCGCTTGTTCTGCAGCCGTTGCCGCTTCAGCATTTTTAACGGCTTGTTGTGCTACAGCTAAATCTTGTGCTGCTTTTTCCGCTGCCGCTTGCGCTTTGGCTTGTTCTGCAGCTGTCGCTGCTTCGGCATTTTTAACGGCTTGTTGTGCTGCGGCTAAATCTTTAGCGGCTTTATCCGCTGCCGCTTGGGCTTTGGCTTGCTCTGCAGCAGTTGCCGCTTCAGCATTTTTAACGGCTTGTTGTGCTACAGCTAAATCTTGTGCCGCTTTTTCTGCTGCCGCTTGCGCTTTGGCTTGTTCTGCAGCTGTTGCCGCTTCTGCATTACGCACAGCTTCTTGAGCTGCCGCTAAATCTTGAGCGGCTTTCTCTGCAGCCTTTTGCGCTTTGGCTTGTTCCGCTGCCGTTGCCGCTTCAGCATTTTTAACGGCTTGTTGTGCTGCGGCTAAATCTTGCGCCGCTTTTTCTGCTGCCGCTTGCGCTTTGGCTTGTTCTGCAGCAGTTGCATTTTCAGCATTCTTTAGCGCTTGTTGCGCAGCTGCAAGATCTTGTGCGGCTTTATCCGCTGCTGCTTGAGCTTTCGCTTTTTCTGCCGCAGTGGCATTTTCTGCATTTTTGACTGCTTGCTGTGCTTTTGCCAGTTCAGCTTCCGCTTTTGCTTTAGCTGTTTCACTCGCTTTTACTTTTTCAGACGCTTGGTTTGCATTATTTTGCGCAGATTTAACCGCTTGTTGCTCGGCTTCCACCTGTTTTTTTAAGGCTTCAATTTGCTTTGCTTGCTCTGGGTTATTAGCCGGTGCAGATGAGTCACCGCCACCACCGCCTGAGCTACAAGCTGTTACGCCTAATGAAACTAAAATCGCCATGGCTGTTGTTTTAACTGACAAACGCATAGAAAGTCCTTATTTTAATGTGTTATTTAAGTAAAATATGTGTAAAATACGAGCTATTTTAAAAGTAGGCTTAATCTTCCGCTAACAACAAATCGTGTGGCAAAGCTACTCAATTTGTGGGTGGACAAATCAAGAAAAGGGGCAATTTGTGAGTGTTAATGAAAAAATCCGTATGGTGCGAGAAATGAACCAATGGTCGCAAGAAGAGATGGCGGCAAAAATGAATATGTCCACCAACGGTTACGCTAAAATTGAACGTGGCGAAACAAAACTTAATTTACATAAACTCGAACAAATTGCTCATATTTTTAATATTGATGTGTTGGAACTAATGAATTGTGAGGGAAAAGGCGTTCTATTTTTAATGAATGAACACGCCAATAATACGAATTATTATGGAAATCCTGAAAATCTCACTGCCGAAATTGAAAAATTAAAACTGACAATCGCTCATAAAGATGAAATGCTTGCTCAGAAAAATGAGGAAATTGTCGCCTTGAAAGAGATTATTGCCTTGCTAAAAGAAAAAGCATAAATATTCGATAAAAACCATTTGACAAACCCGTCATTTTAGAGGATTCTCTTACACGTTTTTCACGCTTTATTTAGAGAGAAGCTATGAACCGTTTTACAATGACTACGATTACCATCATGACTATCATTATGTATCAACATAGTGCGGGTGTTCGTAGCTAAAAAACGGAAAAAATTGACCGAAACCCGCTTAAACAAGCGGGTTTTTTTGTAACAAAATTTGCAAACATTAAACAATTATCTTCAGGAGAAACCTATGCGAGTTCTAAAATTTGGAGGCACTTCTTTAGCCAATCCGGAACGCTTTTTACAAGCTGCCGACATCATCGAAAAGGCGCATTTAGCGGATCAAGCTGCCGGTGTACTGTCTGCACCCGCCAAAATCACGAATCATCTTGTCGCCATTGTCGATAAAGCCCAAGCCGGCGAATCTTACGAATCTCATCTCACCGAAGCCACCGATATTTTCAACAACATCATAAACGGACTATATGCCGTTAATAATAATTTCGACCGTGAAGGGTTAAGTAGCTTTATCAAAGCGGAGTTAGACGACATCTGCAACATTGCGGCTGAAGCCGCAAAAAATAAATTCTGCCCGGATAATATCGGCGCAACGGTTCACAGTCGTGGCGAAAAATTATCGATTGCGATGATGAAAGCGTGGTTTGAAGCAAAAGGTTATGAAGTTACTCGCATTGATCCTGTCGAAAAATTATTAGCTCACGGGAGCTATTTAGAATCTTCTGTAGATATTGCAGAATCAACTAAACGCATTGAATCCCTTTCAATTCCAAAGAAAAATGTGGTGTTAATGGCGGGCTTTACTGCAGGTAATGAGCAAGGCGAATTGGTATTACTTGGTCGCAACGGTTCAGACTATTCTGCAGCCTGTTTAGCCGCTTGCTTAAAAGCCGATGTGTGCGAAATTTGGACGGACGTGGACGGCGTTTATACTTGCGATCCGCGTTTAGTGCCAGATGCGATCTGCTTAGAGTCAATGAGCTATCAAGAAGCGATGGAGCTTTCTTACTTTGGGGCGAAAGTGATCCACCCTCGCACTATTGGTCCATTAGTGCCGTTAAACATTCCATGCTTAATTAAAAATACCCATAATCCGGAAGCCAAAGGCACGATCATTGATGGCAATGTGGTAAACGATAACTTAAAAGTGAAAGGGATCACGAACCTTGATAATGTAGCAATGTTCAACGTATCAGGCTCAGGTATGCAAGGTATGGTCGGTATGGCGGCTCGTGTGTTTACTGCGATGTCGCAAGCGGGTATTTCCGTGAACTTAATTACACAATCGTCTTCTGAATATAGTATTAGCTTCTGTGTGCCGGTCAAAGCGGTTGAAAAAGCACTGGCTGCGTTAAACAGCACTTTTGCCCAAGAACTCAAAGAAGGTTTATTAGATCCTGTGGAAGTGATTAAAGACCTTTCTATCGTATCTGTCGTTGGTGACGGTATGCGTACAGCGAAAGGGATTGCGGCTCGCTTCTTCTCTGCCCTTGCTCAAGCAAATATCAGCATTGTGGCGATTGCGCAAGGTTCATCAGAGCGTTCAATTTCTGCCGTAGTACCATTAAATAAAGCGATTGAAGCGGTTAAAGCAACCCATAAAGCGTTATTTAATAACAAAAAAGTGGTCGATGTCTTTTTAGTCGGTGTCGGTGGTGTGGGTGGCGAATTGATCGAACAGATCAAAACACAAAAGGAGTACCTTGCAAAGAAGGATATTGAGATCCGAGTTTGTGCATTAGCTAACTCGAACAAAATGTTACTCAATGAAAACGGTTTAAGCCTTGATAACTGGCGTGCGGATTTAGAATCGGCAACACAGCCGTCTGACTTTGATGTGTTGCTTTCGTTCATTAAATTACACCACGTGGTAAACCCTGTTTTTGTGGATTGTACAACGGCACAATCTGTGGCAAACCTTTATGCACGTGCATTAAAAGAAGGCTTCCACGTGATTACGCCAAACAAAAAGGCGAATACGTCAAGCTATGCTTATTATCAAGAAATGCGTGAAAATGCTCGCCAAAGCCAGCATAAATTCTTATACGAAACGAACGTAGGCGCAGGTTTGCCTGTGATTGAGAACTTACAAAACTTATTGGCTGCCGGCGATGAAGTAGAAAAATTTGAAGGGATTTTATCCGGTTCGCTCTCTTTCATTTTCGGTAAGTTAGAAGAAGGAGCTACGCTTTCCGAAGCAACGAATATTGCCAAAGAAAAAGGCTTTACTGAGCCAGATCCTCGTGATGATTTATCAGGGCAAGATGTCGCACGTAAATTGTTGATTTTAGCGCGTGAGTGTGGCTATCCGTTAGAGTTAGAAGATATTGAAGTGGAAGGCGTTTTACCAAAAGGTTTCTCAGAGGGTAAAACCGCAGCGGAATTTTTAGCGATGTTGCCAGAGCTTGATGCCGAATTTGCAAAACGTGTCGAAAAAGCGACCGCTTGTGGCAATGTGCTACGTTATGTGGGCTCCATTGAAAACGGTAAATGCCGTGTCGCAATCAAAGAAGTAAACGGCGATGATCCGCTTTATAAAGTCAAAAACGGTGAAAATGCCCTTGCGTTCTATACCCGTTATTACAGCCCAATTCCACTTTTATTACGTGGCTATGGTGCGGGTAATGATGTTACCGCAGCCGGTATTTTTGCGGATATTTTGCGTACATTAAAGTAAAAGATTATTAATACTTTTGTAGGGGCGGGCTTTATGCCCGCCCGTTAATGTGTAGATACGATTTTGGGTGGGGATAACCCCCACCCCTACGAAAATCTATGTATGTCTAATCCCATATAGAATAAGGAAAAAAATGACATTACGAATTTATGCCCCAGCTTCAAGTGCAAATTTAAGTGTAGGTTTTGACTCACTTGGCACAGCCATTTCGCCAATTGATGGGTCACTGCTTGGCGATGTAGTACAAATTGAAGATTGCGATCAACCATTTGAGTTGGAAAGTGTCGGCTATTTTGTGCGTAAATTGCCGAAAGAACCGCAAAAAAATATCGTTTATCAAGCTTATGTACTGTTTAGCGAACGTTTGAAATTGCGTGGTGGCGTGGTAAAAAATCTACGCCTGACCCTTGAGAAAAATATGCCGATTGGCTCAGGCTTAGGCTCAAGTGCTTGCTCAATTGTGGCGGCTCTCGTAGCTCTGAATAAATTCCATGATGAACCGTTCTCAAAAATGGAATTATTGGAAATGATGGGAGAATTGGAAGGCAGAATTTCAGGCTCAATCCATTACGATAACGTTGCACCATGTTATTTGGGCGGTTTGCAACTAATGACTCAATCGCTTGGAAATATCTGCCAGCCAATTCCATTTTTTGATGAGTGGTATTGGGTGTTAGCTTATCCGGGTATTGAAGTTTCAACCGCTGAAGCTCGAGCGATTTTACCGAAAAGCTATACTCGCCAAGATATGATTGCTCAAGCTCGCTATTTAGGCTCTTTCATTCACGCTTGCCATACTCGCCAAGATGTTTTAGCAGCGATTATGATGAAAGATCTGATTGCTGAGCCATATCGTGAATCATTACTGCCAAACTTCGCTGAAGTTCGCCAAGGTTGTAAAGATTTAGGCGCATTAGCGGTGGGTATTTCAGGTTCTGGCCCGACAATGTTTGCTATTGCACCGGATTTGGAACACGCACAAAAACTCGTTGCTTACCTTGAAAAAGATTATCTACAAAACAATGAAGGCTTTATTCATATTTGTAAGGTGGATAATCAAGGTGCAAGAGAATTGAAGTAATGCTTTAAGTGGCAGATTGCTGACAAATTTTATTCATTCGATGTTTATTGGGGCTAATGTAATTAGCCCCTTGTATTAGTGGCGTAGGGTGGACGTAAGTCCACGCTTAAAATAACGAGCTTAATGCGTGGACTTAGGTCTACCCTACAAAATTAACGGTTTGTGCAACTGCTACATACCCCCCTATTTTTCGCCCAAATGCCGATAAAATTTCGGGACGAAAGATATTTCGCCCTACCCTCGTTCTTATATTCCTTTCTGTTATATAAAATGATTTTTTGCCTCTAACACTCATAAAAAAAATGGCGTATGCTTAGCTCAACTTATTCATTCAAACCTCATTGAAAAACTAAGGAATTAGCTATGACTATTTATGCAGACAACTCATATACTATCGGTAATACCCCACTTGTTCGTTTAAAAAATTTCGGTAACAACGGTAATTTGGTTGTGAAAGTCGAATCTCGCAATCCAAGTTTTAGCGTAAAATGCCGTATCGGTGCGAATATGGTGTGGCAAGCAGAAAAAGACGGTATCTTAACCAAAGGGAAAGAGATCGTAGATGCGACCAGTGGTAATACAGGGATCGCGCTTGCTTATGTTGCTGCCGCACGAGGTTATAAAATTACCTTAACCATGCCGGAAACAATGAGTACAGAGCGTAAACGCTTATTACGTGGCTTAGGCGTTAATTTAGTGCTAACCGAAGGTGCTAAAGGTATGAAAGGTGCGATTGCTAAAGCAGAAGAAATTGTTGCAAGTGATCCGGATCGTTACGTTATCCTAAGACAGTTTGAAAACCCAGCAAACCCAGCAATTCACCAACAAACCACCGGTCCTGAAATTTGGGAAGCGACCGAAGGCAAAATTGATGTTATCGTTGCAGGTGTTGGTACCGGCGGTACTATTACCGGCGTTTCTCGCTATATCAAGCAAGACCAAGGCAAACAAATTCTTTCTGTTGCTGTTGAACCAAGTGAAAGCCCTGTGATTACGCAAACATTAAACGGCGAAGAAGTTAAACCGGGCCCACACAAAATTCAAGGTATCGGCGCAGGCTTTATCCCGAAAAATTTAGATTTAAGCCTGATTGACCGTGTTGAACAAGTTTCTAGTGAAGAAGCAATCGCAACTGCTCGCCGTGTGATGGCAGAAGAAGGGATTTTAGTCGGAATTTCTTCAGGTGCAGCAGTGGCAGCCGCCGACCGTTTAGCTAAACTACCTGAATTTGCTGATAAGCTAATTGTCGCTGTGCTACCTTCTGCTTCAGAGCGTTATTTAAGTACATTGTTATTTGAAGGCATTGATGTTTAATTTTGCCTATATTTTATGATGTTAAGTAGGGTGGGCATCCTTGCCCACCAATATCAAATTGACGAAATCAAGGAACCTCTTACAAAAATCAAAGGTCTGTATAAATACCATAAATACCGGTTATTTTTCAGAAAGAATTTGCAATTTTTTCAAATTTAGCGTATTCTTCCGCCATTCAATTTTATAGCGATTGCTATCCTCAGTAGTATCAGATTTCCAATCTTTATTATTTTTTATCAAACTTATCAAAATCAAATTATTTCCTATGCATCTTACTGAATTAAAAAATACGCCAGTGTCGGAACTTGTCCGTATCGGCGAAGAACAAATGGGGCTTGAAAATTTAGCTCGTTTACGTAAACAAGACATTGTTTTTGCTATTTTGAAACAACACGCAAAAAGTGGCGAAGATATTTTTGGACAAGGCGTGTTAGAAATCTTACCGGATGGGTTCGGTTTCCTTCGTTCTGCTGATAGTTCTTATCTTGCCGGTCCTGATGACATCTATGTTTCACCTAGCCAAATTCGCCGTTTCAACCTCCAAACAGGGGATAAAGTAGAAGGTAAAATCCGTCCACCAAAAGAAGGCGAACGTTATTTTGCGTTACTTAAAGTCGATTTAGTCAATGACGACAAACCTGAAGTTTCTCGTAGCAAAATTCTCTTTGAAAACTTAACTCCTCTTCATGCAAATTCTCGTTTACGTATGGAACGTGGCAATGGCTCTACTGAAGATTTAACCGCCCGTATCTTAGACTTAGCAGCGCCAATCGGTAAAGGGCAACGTGCGTTAATCGTAGCACCTCCAAAAGCAGGTAAAACGGTACTTCTACAAAATATTGCGCAAAGCATTACTCACAACCATCCAGAATGTGAATTGATTGTCCTTTTAATCGATGAGCGTCCTGAAGAGGTAACTGAAATGCAACGTACTGTACGTGGCGAAGTGATTGCTTCTACCTTTGATGAACCGGCGACTCGCCATGTTCAAGTGGCAGAAATGGTTATCGAAAAAGCCAAACGCTCTGTTGAACATAAGAAAGATGTCGTAATTCTATTAGACTCTATTACCCGTTTAGCTCGTGCTTACAATACGGTAACTCCGGTATCAGGCAAGATCCTTTCCGGTGGTGTGGATGCAAATGCTTTACATCGTCCTAAACGTTTCTTTGGTGCAGCTCGTAACGTGGAAGAAGGTGGTAGTTTAACCATTATTGCAACAGCATTGGTCGATACAGGTTCAAAAATGGACGAAGTAATTTTTGAAGAATTTAAAGGAACAGGTAACATGGAGTTACACCTTTCTCGTAAAATTGCTGAACGCCGTATTTTCCCTGCGATTGAATTTAACCGTTCCGGTACACGTAAAGATGACTTACTCATGACACCGGAAGAGCACCAAAAAACTTGGATGTTACGTAAAGTACTTAACCCAATGGGCGAAGTTGAAGCGATTGAATGGTTAATTGATAAACTGGGTGTCGCAAAAACGAACGAAGAATTCTTTGAGATTATGAAACGCTCATAAAGATATAAAAAGCACTCCTTGGAGTGCTTTTTTTGGCATAGTAGACAAATTTGTTGCTGATTCGTCAAAAACTATGCCAAGTGGACAAAATTGTTGCTAATGTTTATTTTTTCTAAATGTTAGCAACTCTTTTTATTTAAAAAATCTTGTATAAACAACATCTTACGCTTTTTCGTTAATCCATTGTGATTATTTAATTTTCGCTTAAGTTCACTAAATAACCCCTCTAAACGATTTGTCGTCTTTTCGATATTTAATTCAGAACATTTCTCATAGGTAAAAATAAAATCCATATAACGCTTTAAACTGGCATAAGCACTTCTTACATTCCGATGTTTATAAGGAAAATAGCCTTTTTCATTCGCTTTATCACTTCGTTCTTTTAAAAACGCTTGGTGTTTTATAAACCAAGAATGTAATCGTCGATAAAATTCATTTTTTGAGCTTTTTGTGAGTGTTTTTACAATTATTTTTAATTCTTTACCCGCTTGTGATTGATGTTTTTTTCTTAATTTTCGCATCACAATTGCCACCATATGAAATTGACACATTTGTACCGGCGTATTAAATAAATCTTTCATCAAACCACGTCTACCATCACAGGTAATCGATTGAATTATATGGCTTTTTTCTCTTAATCTGTTCAAGGCAAGTTTATAGTAAATATCTTTTTCGGTTCGCACAAAATAATGGGAAATCACATTATTTGAATTAGAATCCATTAGCACTAATACGCCAAAATAACGACCGAAGAATGTCGTATCCATAATGATGTTCAGGTATCAATTTGAAGGCGGTTTTAAAGGTGTTTTAGGGGCTTTATCAATATATCTTTGAATCGTTCTGACGGAACAATGATATTTAACGGCAAGTTGTTGATAGGTTTGTTTTCCGGATGTGTAATCAGTCCAAATTTTAATTGGATCTAATTTATTCTTGGAGGAAAAAGTTTTATGACATTTATGACAAAAATATCGTTGAATATTATTTGATGTACCATGTTTCTTTATTCTTGCACTTTGGCAAAATGGACAGTTTTTTGTTCATATTTCAAAAAGAGGGCTTAAAGCCTTGTACTATAAGGCTTTAAGCCACTTTTTAGCAACAAATTTGTCTATTACACACTTTTTTTAGGTGTAATGGACAAAATTGTCGGCTTTCTTATTAGCAGCACTTGCGCTATATTCCTAATTAAATAATCACTCCATATTTTTAGTAGCGCTAATTTCTTTTTGAAAATAAATATTTGTTTTTGAGCACTATTTCTAAAAGTGGTATTTTTTGAACTATAATTGGCTTACAGCCCGTAATATAAGGTTATAAGCCAATTTTTAACAAATATTTTTCGACTATACTTTTTACCTTACAAAAGGTATTTTAAATATAATTAAAACCAGAATACATATCCAACTGTACCAATCACTAAGACGCATACAATATTCAACCAGAAACCGGCTTTAACCATCTCGCTTTGTTTAATTGCTCCTGTACCAAAGACAATCGCATTTGGCGGCGTCGCAACAGGTAACATAAATGCACAAGATGCACCTAAACCGATGATTAGCGCTAAACCTAATGCATTCATATTGAGTGCTTGGGCAATTGAAATGAAAATCGGAACGAGTAATGCTGCACTTGCCGTATTTGAGGTAAATTCTGTTAAGAAAATAATAAAGGTTGCAACAATCAAGCCAATAATGTAGTAGTGTCCGCCTTCGATAATCGCGACTATGCCGTCAGCCATGATTTTACTTGCACCGGTTTGACCTAATACCGCACTTAATGTTAAACCACCACCAAATAGGAATAACACGCCCCATTCTGTACCATCTTGAATTTGTTGCCACGTTGTAATGCGTGTAATACACAATAATGCTGCAGCAAGAAGTGCTAAAATACTGTCAAAGCTACCGATGTTGCCTTTTAAACCTAAAGCACTAGAAATCAATGGGTTTAAATAAGAACTAAATACCCAACCTAATGCAACACAGATAAAAATCACTAACGTTAAAATACGATCACGATTTAACTCAAGTTTTTCAACAGATTGCTCAAAGGTAACATTAAATTTTGGTTTAAATACCACATATAAAATCCCAACCATCAACGGCATGAGCATAAACATGATCGGCAGACCATATTTCATCCAATCGGCAAAAGAAAGATGAAGCTGTGATGCCACAATCGCATTTGGTGGACTACCAACCAAAGTCCCCATTCCACCAATACTTGCACTATAAGCAATTCCTAATAGCACAAAAACATAAGTATTGTGGTTTTCTTGTCTGTCTAATTTACTCAAGATCCCCATTGCAAGCGGTAACATCATAGCCGTTGTTGCCGTATTACTCATCCACATGGATAATCCAGCCGTTGCCACAAAAAGGTAAATCACCGCAACAGATAATTTCCCTTTTGACATTGCCATGATTTTATTTGCAATCATGCGGTCTAATTGCTGTACATGTAATGCGGTTGCTAATGCAAATCCCCCAAAAAAGAGGAAGATAGTAGGATCCGCAAAAGCGACTAACGCCTCTTTTGATTTCACTAGACCTAGCCCTATCGCCAAAATTGGGATTAGGAGTGCAGTTACCGTAACATGTAATACCTCTGTTAGCCAAAGCACCGCAACAAATACTAAAAGAGCCAACCCTTTTGTGGCTTCAGGTGCAAACGGCAAGGTATTAAGCAAAATAAAAAACAATACAACATCGGCAATAAAAATAATCATATTGCGCAGATTAGTTTGTTTTACTGAATGAACACTTGTGCCCATAAATCCCCCACAACAATTTAGTCCATAAAATTAATTGCAATATACACAAAAATAGAAATAAAAACATAGGAATGTAACAAAACTGTGAATAAGATCACATTTTTATTACATAAAAAAGAAGCTAACCATCAGGTTAGCTTCGTTCATTTATTTTTGTAAATTAATCTTCTTTTTTAACCGCTTCTTTCGGTAAAACGAGATTCATAATAATTGCAGCGATGGCACATAGGCTAATCCCTTTTAAAGAGAATTCACCAACATTGATCAGCATACCGCCAATACCGAATGTCATCACCACAGAAACAATAACCAGATTACGGGCTTCACCCATATCGACTTTCGCTTTAATAAGCGTACTCATACCAACCGCTGCAATTGAGCCGAAAACTAACATCATAATACCGCCCATGACAACGCCAGGAATCGTTTGTAAGAAGGCCCCAACTTTGCCACAGAAAGAGATCGCTATCGCCCAACAAGCTGCCCATGTCATAATTTTCGGGTTGAAGTTTTTAGTCAGCATAACGGCACCTGTTACTTCCGCATAAGTTGTATTTGGTGGACCACCTAATAAAGAAGCGGCAGAGGTTGCTACCCCATCTCCGAGAAGCGTACGGTTCAATCCTGGTTTTTTCAAGAAATTTTGTCCTGTTACAGAACTAATTGCCATAACCCCACCAACATGCTCAACAGCCGGTGCAATTGCAATCGGGAGTAAATAAAGAATAGCGTCTAGACGGAACTCTGGTGTTGTAATTGTAGGTAAGCTGAACCAGGCTGCATTAGCAATTGGCGTAAAATCAACAATGCCAAGAAATATAGATAAAATATAGCCGACAACAATCCCAAACATAATTGGAACTAATTTCATCATGCCCTTAGCAAACACAGCAACAATCACGGTAGTAATTAATGTTACCATGGAAACGACCATTGCCATATCTTGTGAAATCGCACCATTACTGGTTTTTCCTAATGCCATATCGACTGCAACAGGTGCTAATCCTAATCCAATAATGATAATGACAGGCCCTACCACAACCGGTGGAAAAATTCTATCCATTATCTGAGCACCTTTCCATTTTACGAGTAAACTTAACGCAAAATAGACTAAACCGGTACAAGCTAAGCCGCCCATGGTTACTGCAATGCCCCACTCTTGAACACCGTATTGAATCGGTGCAATAAAAGCAAATGAAGAGGCTAAGAAAATAGGAACCTGACGTTGTGTACAAAGTTGAAATAATAAAGTACCAACCCCTGCGGTAAGAAGTGCCGTATTCGGGTCTAAACCAGTAATCAAAGGAACGAGAACAAGTGCGCCAAAGGCAACAAATAACATTTGTAAGCCTACAAACGCCTGTTTGGGAGTGCTAATTGTTTGATGAGTCATGTAGAAAATCTCAGTTGTGATCGTAAAAAAAGAATGGTTATCTTTCGACAACTGAAAGGCAATTATACGTGAATTCTCGCCATCTTTGAATGGAAAAATGAAAAATCCCTTTAACATTTTCAGCTAAAGGGATTGATAAGATCTTATTGTAATTCCGCTCGATAAGCTTTATCTGCTAATTCAAATGTTTCCATTACCGCTTGACTTGGCGAAGGTGTTACAAGGGAAATAACAACTATCGCAATCATCGCACTGATAAAGCCCGGAATCATGGAATACATTTCAGGAAGAGAAAGTGATAAAGTAATATCTTTCCAGAAATAAACAACCAGAGCCCCCACTAACATACCGGCAATCGCACCAAACCCATTCATTCTTTTCCAGAACAGCGATAAAAGAACAACCGGACCAAAAGCAGAACCAAAACCAGCCCATGCATCTTTTACCAGCCCGAAGACCTGGCTATTTGGATCTTGTGCAATATAAATTGCTAATGCCGCAACAGCGAGAACCATTAAGCGGCTCAACCATACCAACTCTTTATCGCTTGCTTGTGGACGAAGAATACCTTTGTAAAGGTCCTCCGTAATTGCACTGGAGCAAATGAGTAATTGTGCTGAAAGTGTACTCATTACAGCAGCAAGAATCGCTGAAAGTAACACCCCAGCAATCCATGGATTAAATAATAATTTTGCTAATTCAATAAAAATTTGTTCGTGATTTGCATTAACCACACTCGCTTGCTCTGGTCTAGCAAAGAAATAAGCCATACCAAAATAACCAATACCAATAGCACCGGCTAAACAAATAACCATCCAAGTCATACTGATACGACGAGCATTTTCTAATGATTTAACGCTTTCTGCTGCCATAAAACGTACAACGATATGAGGTTGTCCAAAATAGCCAAGCCCCCATGCAAGCAAGCTCAAAACACCGAGTACCGTTGTACCGGTAAAAATATCATTATAATTTTTATTCGCAAGTATTTCAGCTTGTGTAATTGCTTCTTGCATTGCTTCAAAACCACCGATATTGATTAAAACAAAAACGGGCGTCAGAATCAGTGCAAAAACCATCAAAGTTGCTTGAATAGTATCGGTCCAACTTACGGCAAGAAAGCCACCGATAAAGGTATAAAGAATCGTAGCAATTGCGCCATACCAAATCGCATTGGCATAAGGCACACCAAATAGATTTTCAAAAACACGAGCACCGGCTACCACACCAGAAGCACAATAAACGGCAAAGAATAATAAGAAAATGATAGCGGATAAAATCTTAATAATTCGTGTTTTATCGTTAAAGCGATTATGGAAATACTCCGGTAATGTTAAAGCATCACCGCAGTGTTCCGTATGCGAACGTAAACGCCCTGCAACCAATTTCCAGTTTAAATAAGCACCGATAGTTAAACCGATAGCCAACCAACCTTCAATTAATCCACCTGCATAAATGGCACCGGGTAATCCCATTAAAAGCCAACCGGACATATCCGATGCACCGGCAGATAGCGCCGTGACAAAACTTCCTAAACGACGGCCACCTAAAATGTAGTCAGAAAGGTTATTCGTTACCCGATAGGCAATAAAGCCGATTAAAATCATTCCCAGAATATATACGAGGAAGGTTACTATGGTTGGTTCTAAGCCAAACATTCTCAGTCCTTAACAAAATCAATAAAGTAAAGAAGATTACCTAATTTTTCCAAAATATCAATAAAAACACGTTTTTTATCTCAATTTTTTCTTATTTTAACCCAGAATAATATGATCTAAAGGGATATCCCATGCTTCTAAGGGCAGATTATCTACATATTGGCAACGATGAGCTAAACCAATACTTTTTGCTTTTTTCGCTTGAATCAAGGTGCGATCATAAAAACCACCTCCATAGCCCAATCTACCATTGTTTTTATCACAAGCTACTAAAGGCGTAAAAATAATATCTAATTCCGTGAGAGGAATAAGTTTTCTGACATCTAATTTAGGTTGCAACATACCAAATCGATGTGTTTGCATAACCGTATCTTCGTCATATTTAAAGAATAATAAATTGCCCCGAGTGAAAGGATGAATAACCGGTAAATAAATAGACTTTCCTAGGCTTTTCAGTTTTTCCATCAAGACAAGCGGTGAAATTTCATGATTAAATGGCAAATAAAACGCAAGATGTTCGGCTTGATAATGTTCAATCCATTGTAATGCGGGTTGTATAATATGTTGTGAAGCGTTTTCTTGTTGTTGCTCAGAAAGTTGAGAACGTATATCTAAGATCTGTTTACGAATTTGTTGGCGTAACGCCTGATTTGAAGTTGATAGCATAAGCATGATGAAAGGTGTCCGAAGTGCCGTCATCAATAATGGTCCTTGAACCTAACGGTTCAAGGGAGTCGAATGTATTTGCCTTTAGGCTTCTTACTCAAGGTAAGCCTGCTCACCGGCAACTGAATATCCAACTCAAAGTTTTAAATTATCGGCTCAGGGACGTAACTAACAACGCACACCCCAGACAAGTTAAATATAACGGAATTTTATGTTTTTTCCTAGCTTAAAACACAATAAATTTTGCGTTCGATCAGCTTTTATGCGACTACTCGACAGAAATTGTTCCGGTTGAAAGTAATTTAGTCAAAGAGCTATCTAATTGTTGAATACAATTTTCAAGCACCGCTTTATTATTTTCGTTTTTCTGTTTTTCGAGTTCTAATTCATAGTTAAGGTTTAGCGCAACAATGGCTAACACTTTTTCAAGTTGAATAATACCAGATTGATCTTTCAATACTGCTACTCGCTCTTCTAAACGTTGTGCCGAAGCAAGTAAATTTTCCTGTTGATCTGGCGGACAATGTAAACGCAAAATTTGTCCAAATATCTGTATCTCAATATTATTTGACGACATAGTCGAAAAATCCTTATTAACTTATAAATTTTTTAAGTATTATGCCATTTTTTAGCCTGATCACCAATAAAAATCCTCGAATGCACCACTAGTGCTAATGTTTTCTCTTAGCCTCTCCATCGTAATCACTTTAATTTAAGGATTTTTATCCCTAAGTTTAAGATTTTTTGTTATTATGCACCCACTTTTATTTGATGAAAAGAACATAAAATCGCTATTCATGAAGACGTTAAACGAGTTTAAACAATTAATTACAGAATTACAGATCGACCTTACTCCTGCAGAATTTCACGGCTTTTTAAGTGGGCTCATTGCAGGCGGAATCCAAGATGAATCATGGAAAACATTAACCTATCAATTTACCAATGATGGGCATGCATTTTCACAAACACCTTTACAAGCATTGGAAAAATTTTACCAAAATCTAACCGCTTGTTACGCTGAAGCCAATACCCAGTTTAATTTATGGCTTCCTGAAAACGAAAATGATGGTTTTGCTTTAGCAGATGCGATTGCAGAATGGACAAGCCAATTTATTTTAGGATTAGGATTAGCGCAACCCAAATTCAATGAAGAAACCGATGAGGTCGGAGAAGCGATTGATGATTTAGAAGAAATCTCAAAGCTAGGCTATCACGAAGATGATAAAAATGAAGAGCTTATTGAAGCGGGCGAAGAAGTTGTCGAATACCTAAGAGTATTAGCACTCTTTTTGCATAGCCACTTTTCGCTTTCCACACAAACAACAGAAAAAAATAATTTACACTAAATTTAGTCGATAAGATCGAGAAAGGAAAACTTCATGACTCAATTAAAAAATGATCGCTATTTAAGAGCATTATTACGTGAACCCGTTGATATGACCCCAGTTTGGATGATGCGACAAGCTGGTCGTTATCTACCCGAATATAAAGCAACCCGTGCCGAAGCAGGGGATTTTATGTCTTTATGCCGTAATGCTGACTTAGCCTGTGAAGTCACGCTACAACCTTTACGTCGCTATGATTTAGATGCAGCTATTCTCTTTTCTGATATTCTCACTATTCCAGATGCCATGGGATTAGGGCTAAGTTTTGGTGCTGGCGAAGGTCCTAAATTTGCACGTCCTATTGAAAATCTTACACAAGTGCAAAATCTACCCATTCCGGATCCTGAAGGCGAGTTGCAATACGTCATGAATGCCGTTCGGACAATCCGCCGAGAGCTGAAAGGCGAAGTACCACTAATTGGATTTTCTGGTAGCCCATGGACATTAGCAACTTATATGGTTGAAGGCGGTTCAAGCAAAGCCTTTACTAAAATTAAGAAAATGATGTATGCCGAACCACACATCTTACATGCTTTATTAGATAAATTGGCAGATAGCGTCATTTTATATCTAAACGCACAAATTAAAGCCGGTGCACAGGCAGTTATGATTTTCGATACTTGGGGCGGCGTATTAGCTCACCAAGATTACAAAACCTTCTCTCTACACTACATGCATAAAATTGTAGATGGCTTAATTCGTGAAAATGAAGGCAGAAAAGTCCCTGTCACTTTATTTACGAAAGGCGGTGGTTTATGGCTTGAAACGATTGCAGCAACAGGCTGTGATGCCGTAGGTCTAGACTGGACGGTTGATATTGCTGACGCTCGCCGCCGAGTAGGACATAAAGTTGCCCTTCAAGGAAATATGGATCCAAGCGTGCTTTATGCAAATGCAGACAGAATTGAACAAGAAGTTTCACACATTCTTGCCGGCTTCGGAAACGGTTCCGGACATGTATTTAACTTAGGTCACGGAATTCATCAAGATGTTCCGGTAGAAAGCCCAAAAATCTTTGTTGATGCTATCCATGAGCTTTCTAAAGCGTATCATAAATAAAAACAATGGCTTGTTATCCATAACAAGCCATATTCACTTAAAAAGGAGCTTATATGCGTAACCCTATCCATAAACGCATGGAACGTTTTGAACCTTGGCAACATTTAACTTTTATGGCTTGCCTTTGTGAAAGAATGTATCCAAATTATCAACTCTTTTGTCAAGTTACAGAACAAGATGAATTCGCCAAAACCTACCAAAATATATTAAATTTGGTTTGGGAACATTTAACCATCAAAGGGGCTAAAATTAATTTCGATAATCAGCTAGAGAAATTAGAAGCAATTATACCTGATGTCAATGACTATGAATTTTTTGGCGTACTTCCGGCTCAAGAGGCCTGTGAAGCGCTCTCTGAACTGTTACACAGTATTATTGCAGGCTCAACATTGGAACAAGCAATTCGTATCAGCCAAATATCACTTTCAACAGTTGCAAGCTATTTAGAACTTCAAGTTGAACATGAACTCAACGAACAAGAACTGAAAAATTCCACTGAAATTCAGGAAGAATTAGATATTCAATGGCAAATTTATCGATTACTCAATGAGTGTGAAGAACGTGATACACAGCTTATTCTTGATCTAAAAAATGAGATTAGAAGTACCGGCATTAGCAACATTGGTGTAAATTTTAATCAGTAAAGCAATTTTTTTGCATAAAAATAGCTTTTACCTCTTTGAGAAATACAAAGTTTGAATTAAGCTACACACCAGTTATTTCAACCATACTAACGCATGAAGCGTTATTATTTCAAAGACAAACCCTAGAGGATTTTAACTATGAATAAAAGTGAATTAATCGATGCTATCGCAGCAAAAGCAGAATTAAGCAAAAAAGATGCAAAAGCAGCTTTAGAAGCAACATTAGAAGCAGTATCTGAAAGCTTAAAAGCAGGCGATACCGTTCAATTAATCGGTTTTGGTACATTCAAAGTAAATGAGCGTGCTGCTCGTACTGGTCGTAACCCACGTACTGGTGAAGAAATCAAAATTGCAGCTGCAAAAATCCCAGCATTCGTTGCAGGTAAAGCATTAAAAGATTTAGTAAAATAATTCTTTTAGGTATGATAAAAAAAGGTCTAGCTTGCTAGACCTTTTTGCTATTTTATTTATGCTGCATTAGTTCAGTATAGTAGGGACACCACTCTAGCGTCCATAAATAATATCAATACAACAAGCCTAAAAAGGACGCCAGCGTGGCGTCCCCTACATTTTGCTACTGAGCCCCATTTTGGGCGTTATTAAATAATACTAAAAATGTGTTTTTCTATTTCTTTACCACATCTCCCGTGCGTGTTTCAGTACTTACCGATGTCCCTTTCGATTTTTTGAAGGTGTAATCCGCTTTACTAAATTCGCCATGCTGATTTTCTAAAAAGAAATCACGGTATTCATTGATCCACATAGCCGTTGCGCCGCACACTGCAACCGGCATCACTACCAAGTTTACAAAAGGTATCATGGTAAACAAGCTCACTAATGAACCAAAGGTGTAGTTCATCACTTTATTTTGCTCAAGCGCATTACGCATACGTTGAAAGCTAATTTTGTGGTTATCAAAAGGATAGTCGCAGTATTGGATTGCAATCATCCACGCACTGAAAATAAAAGCAATGACCGGCACAATGGTTTGCCCTAATACCGGAACAAATCCTAATAAGAAAATAGCAATAAGGCGAGGAACGCTATACATCATTTTTTGCCATTCTCGTTTCAACATTCTCGGAACGTCTTTTAGCATACCAGTGAATGAGGTATCGCCAAGTGGTTGATTGGTCAGTTGCAGTTCTACTTTTTCAGCTAATAATGCATTGAAAGGAGCGGCGACAAAGTTCGCTAATGTGGTAAAGGCAAAATAAAAGCCCACAAGCAGTAAAAGAAATATAAGAGGAACTAAAACAAAAGAGAGCCATTCCAACCAAGAGGGAAGAAGCATATCAAGCCAACCCGTGATATTGGCAAAAAATGCCCAAACTAACCCGATCATTAACACTGTGTTAATGATGATAGGAAAGATCACAAAGGGCATAAATTGACGTTGTAGTAATAAACGCCAGCCGTAAATAAAATAATGGAAGCCTAATCCCATTTGATTTTGGGGTTCTGAAAAGGTAGATGACATAAAGATCCTTAAACACTCAAAATTTCATAAGAAATATGGTAAGCTATACAAACCATTTTCGCAAATAGCGAACATTAAATTTTGTAGATAATTGTAAGCTAAGAGGACACCATGGAGCTTCATATTCTTTTTTTCATCCTAGCAGGATTGCTTATTGCCGTATTGGTCGGTTCGAGTATTTGGTCTCATCGCCGTGAAAAATCACGTATTTTCTCAAATACTTTTTCAACGCGTCCACCTTCAACGCCAATTCAATCGGCTGCTCAAACTGAAGTGCCTAAAACGCTTGATCCACAAAGTTATCACGATCAAAATTATGTTTCACAGCCTGATGTGGAAGTGAATACACCTGTTGAGATTCAACAAGATGTAGAAAGTTCATTGAATAATATTAAAATCAAACTCCCGGGCGAAGAAGCGGTGCAATTAGAGCCTCAGGTGTCGCCTTATCAAGCACAATCTTCTACACCAGTTTATAGTCAGCAAAGTGCACCGGCATTTGTTGAAGCAACACCACAGGCTGAACCAGTGGAAGTGAGAATGGAAGAGCCGGCTGCTCAACCAGCGGTAGAAACACCGCCAAATATGATGATGCTTTATGTTGTTGCTGCGGAAGGACAAGTGTTCTATGGCGACTATTTAGCGCAATGTTTGGAAGGTTTGGGTTTCCAATATGGCGAATATCAAATTTTCCACCGTCATCAACATATTGGTAATAACACAACGCCGGTTATTTTTAGCGTAGCAAATATGATGCAACCGGGCGTGTTCGATTTAGAAAAAATGGATCGTTTTTCGACTATCGGGTTAGTGATGTTTATGCATTTACCATCAGAAGGAAATGATGTTGCAAATCTGAAATTGATGTTGCAAAGTGCAGAACGTTTGGCACAATCTTTAGGTGGGTTTATGTTAAATGATCGCCGTGAAATTTTTGATGAAAATTCACGTTTAGAATATTTAAATCGCCTTCGTTAATTTGCAAAAAACAGACCAAAATTGACCGCTTGTAAGCGGTCTTTTTTATCGAGAATTTCGGTATTATGTCTCAGTTGCATAAAAAAGTATGTAGGGACGCCACGCTGGCGTCCGTTTCGGTATATATAACCGAAAAAAGCCGATTATTTACAATATTGTGATAATTTTACATACGCCGAATTGTTATGGACGCCAGCGTGGCGTCCCTACTCTTTTTTTCAAATAAAAGGTTTATGCATTTGTTACATAATCCCGCTTTTTTATCGAGAATTTTACTATGCCGCTATTTTCCCAAACTGATACAACAACGCCTCTTTCCGAGATTGAAACATTACGCAATAAACTTCGAGAATACGAATATCATTACCACGTGTTGGATAATCCGCTCGTGCCGGATGCGGAGTACGATCGCTTGATGAATGAGCTAAAAAATTTAGAATGGCAACACCCCGAGTTGATTACGCCGGACTCGCCTACGCAACGTGTTGGCGCAAAGCCGTTAGATGGTTTTAGCCAAGTAACCCACGAATTGCCTATGCTTTCGTTAGATAATGCCTTTTCAGATGAAGATCTTGATGGCTTTTTACGCCGAATGGAAAGCTATATTAGCGTTGCACCGAGTTCATTAGCCTTTTGTTGTGAGCCGAAACTAGACGGTTTAGCGGTCAGTATTTTATATGTAAATGGGGTTTTAACACAGGCGGCGACTCGCGGCGATGGCACAACGGGCGAAGATATTACCGCCAATATTCGCACCATTCGTAATATTCCGCTAAAACTAAAAACAGATAACCCACCGCTTCGTTTAGAGGTGCGTGGCGAAGTCTTTATGCCGCAAAAAGGCTTTGAAGCGTTAAACCAAAAAGCCTTAGAAAAAGGCGAGAAAACCTTTGCGAACCCTCGTAATGCGGCGGCTGGTTCACTACGCCAGTTAGATCCGAAAATTACGGCGCAACGTCCGTTGATGTTAAATGCGTATAGCATTGGTATTTATGATTCCGATGATGAATTGCCGAGTACCCATTTTGAACGCCTGCAATGGTTGAAATCGTTGGGGATTCCGGTAAACAATGAAATTCGCTTAGAGAAAGGGCGAGAAAATTTGTTGAAATTCTATGCGGATATTCAGACCAAACGTCCAACTTTAGGCTATGACATTGATGGCACGGTATTGAAAGTTAATGATATTGCGTTACAAGAACAGCTTGGCTTTATTTCTCGTTCTCCACGTTGGGCGATTGCTTACAAATTCCCGGCTCAAGAAGAGATGACTGTTTTAAATGATGTTGAATTCCAAGTGGGACGCACTGGAGCGATTACTCCCGTTGCCAAATTAGAGCCGGTATTTGTAGCAGGCGTTACGGTCAGTAATGCCACTTTGCATAATGGCGATGAAATTGAGCGTTTAGGCATTGCCATTGGCGATACCGTGATTATTCGCCGAGCTGGTGATGTGATTCCGCAAATTATTGGCATTGTGGCAGAACGCCGTCCGGAAAATGCCAAAAAAATCACTTTTCCGACCGCTTGTCCTATCTGTGGTTCAGCGGTAGTGCGAGTAGAAGGTGAAGCGGTCGCACGCTGTACCGGTGGCTTATTTTGTGAAGCACAACGTAAAGAAGCGTTGAAGCACTTTGTTTCCCGCAAGGCGATGGATATTGACGGCGTGGGCGAAAAACTGATTGAGCAATTGATGGAACGTGAATTAGTCCACACCCCTGCGGACCTATTTAAGCTTGACCAAGTAATCTTAATGCGTTTAGAGCGTATGGGAGAAAAATCGGCACAAAATGCATTAAACAGCATTGAAAAAGCGAAAAATACCACGCTTCCTCGTTTTTTATTTGCTCTCGGAATTCGTGATGTGGGGGAAGCAACCGCTTTAAACTTAGCAAACCATTTTGGTTCTTTAGATGCAATCCGTGCAGCAACTTTTGAACAGTTGCAAGAGGTTCAAGATGTGGGCGAAGTGGTCGCAAACCGTATTGTTCGTTTCTGGCAAGAACCGCACAATGTTGAGGTTGTAGAAGATCTCATACAACAAGGCGTTATTTGGCAGAACATTGAGCAAGTGGAGATCGCAGATAATCCATTAAAAGATAAAAATGTGGTTTTAACCGGCACATTAAGCGTGCTCACCCGAGATCAGGCAAAAGCACTATTGCAAGGGCTTGGTTGTAAGGTGTCCGGCTCGGTTTCAAGTAAAACAGATTATTTGATTGCCGGCGAAAAGGCTGGCTCAAAACTGGCTAAAGCGCAAGAACTTGGTGTGAAAGTGCTTTCCGAACAAGAGTTTTTAGCGATTGTTGGGCATTAGTGCTATTTTGTCTGTAAAAAAATAGTTTTCGTAGGGTGGACATAAGTCCACGCATAACGATCGTTATTTTTAACCGTGGACTTACGTCCACCCTACGTATATCTTTTAAAATTTCTCTTCTGTGTGAATGCTACATAAAGCCCAAAATATGCTTTAATGACCTAAGCCGCTTGGCGGTGGTAAAAGCGCAGATGATGTTCTTTTTGGCGTGCTGAGCTAAACGAAGAAACTCGTTTTAAATAACCAATGACGCGTGTACCATAATCTATGTCTTGCGAGCCACATTTAGCACAATGGCAAAGCGTGCGTTTATCAATATGATTACACTGATTACAGATGGTAATTTTGACGTTAATACAAAAATAGTTACAACCTGTTTTGGCCGCAATATCTAAAAGTGAGCGGTAGCCGCTTTGGCTTAAGGCTTCATCTAAATTAAGATGTAATGCTGAGCCACCATCTAGCCATTCAATGAGCGTTTTGCCGTGCAGTAGAAATTTATCTAGCGTATTTGTTTTCTCATCTTCAACCAAATAAAAATAAGAGTTGTAGCACTCTCTTGGGACGAAATAGCCATCTTCTTTATCCCATTTGGCGTTTTTTACCCCCAAATTTTCTGCCGGCACAAATTCGGTATTAAATTTGATGCCGTATTTTTTCGAGGCTTGCTGATTTAGTTCAAAAATCACTTTTAAACGGCTTTGGACAAAATCAATATAATCCGGATTATAACCAACCGTTAAACCTTGCGATTCGGCAGCTTCCGCCATGCCGTTAATGCCAATGGTTAAAAATTGTTTATCCAATGAAATAAAGCCC
Source organism: Actinobacillus porcitonsillarum (assembly GCF_003101015.1). NCBI lineage: Bacteria > Pseudomonadati > Pseudomonadota > Gammaproteobacteria > Pasteurellales > Pasteurellaceae > Actinobacillus > Actinobacillus porcitonsillarum. The sequence continues at coordinate 2,201,713 of NZ_CP029206.1, forward strand.
GCATCATAAACAGGCAACATACCGGCAGCGAGATACTCTTCCATCAATTTACGATAAGCATATTGATATTGATGAATTTTGCTTACTTCTGCGGCTAAATCACGTTTATCTTGCACCAAGCGGTTCATATTCAGGGTAATGACATTAATTGACCCCGTTGCGACACCGCCCGCCCCTAAAGAGTAAGAAAAGGTGTGATCGGAAATTTCGTTACGTAATCGGCAACAAGAAGCTAAAGAGTCCGGATTATCCGATTGATAAATGAAAAAAGCATTGCCTTGCGAAAGTTCTTCCGCCATTTGATCGGCAAATTCACTATCTTTACATTGCCCGTTTTCGGTCAGCATTGCGGCAGTAACCACCGGGAATGTGAGAATGGCTTTAGTGCGTTCTTGGTTAAACCATTTCATAAAAAAGCGTTGGAGCTTAGCGGTTGTTTCCCAATTTGGACGTTCAAAATCAGGGAACATAAAATTGCCAAACATCGCTTCAAAGTAGTGCTTATCATATACAGAGATATTCCAAAACACGCTTTGATAGCCTCGGGCGGCGGCCGGTTGGTTAATCGAATAAACCACCTGTTGTAGATGATTTTCGATTTCGAAGCGGTGCGTTTCTAAATAATTTTCGCCAAAATCTTTGCGGGCAAAGTAGTCAAAATAGGTTAAGAATTCAACGGTGGCAACTGCACCGGCAAATTGTGAACTAATCGCAAACACTAAATTCACAAAAGAGCCACAAAAAGAAGCGAGATGTTTCGGGGCTTTTGATTCGCCGCCAAGTTTTGTTAAACCATCACGTAAAAATGGGTAGAGCGTTACTGAAACACAATAAGGTTTAAGGCTGGTTTCATCGTGAACATAAATTTCATGCGCTTCAATTTGGCGGAGATACTCTGTTGCCAACTCATCGCCAAATAAATCTCGGATTTTTTGGCTGACTTTGGCACGGTTGATTTGCACAAAAAAGTCTTTCATCAACTCATTTTCCATAGTAGCAATGTTCTTTTGGGTAACATTGGCATTGGCGTCCATTTTTGAGCCGTCCGCCGCATTTTGGGCTTGAATATAATGCTCAATAAAGGCAAGTTTGTCCGCAACTTGTTGAGGTTGAAGTCTAATCATGTGTCAAGATCCTTTTATAAACGTATTATGTAGCATTTACACAAACATTTAATTTTTACGTAGGGGCGAGGTTTATCCTCGCCCGTAAAGAAGTTGTGATATTCGGGCGGGGATAAACCCCGCCCCTACACAAATTTCTTGAAATTAGGTTTTGTGTAACAGCTATATAATATCTTTGATAAACAAATGGTTAAGATTTTCGCCGGTGCGTAAATCAATAAAACGTTGGTTGGTCGTGAGGCTGTTTAATCCGCCTCTTTCTGCGATCCAGCGCCCTGTTTTGAGATAGGTCAATTCGCTCAATAAATCCGTTGGCACTTCGTCATACTCCAGCCCCGTATAAAGACAGGTATTTAGGCGTTCTGCTTTGGCACATTTAAGTAAAGCCAGTAATTGCTCAGCGTGCCATTCCCCTCCCATAAATAAGACACAGCTGATCAAACCTTGATATTGTTTGAGTTTATGAATGAGGTAATTTTCTGTCAAAATTTGACCGCTTGTGGCTTTCCAGCTTTCTGCACTATGGCAACCTTTACATTTTAACGGGCAGCCGCAGATGAGAAAGGCAAGCGATGTTTCGTTGGGAACCTCTTGCCAAACGACTTGTTCTGAAAAAAAGCGAATTTGATCCATATCAAAATTAAACACAATATGTTGTGTTTTTTTTATTTTTAAACACTAGATGTTGATATGTTACGTTTTTCTTTCCAAAAATAAAATAGAAAAAATGCATGAAAAAGGGTTGCAATTTTTTTAGATAAGGAAAATCAAGGCGATAGAGAATTGTAAATTTTTCGGTATGGTGTAACACTTGTACAAAATGTAACATCTCCCCTCCCTCAGCCTTCGGTGGCTCCCTCCGTAAACGGAGGGAGCGAAGGTTTCTGATTTATGAAACAGATCATAATGTTACAAAGGTAGCGGCTTTCATCATTAAATTTATTACGTTTTTTATTGTCCCATTAGCCAAAAAACGGGATAATACGCACTATTTTAGTTTAGTATTTTGAATTTCGGTGTGGGAAATGGTTGATTATATTCTGCTTATCATTAGCACAGCACTCATCAATAACTTCGTGCTTGTGAAGTTTTTAGGGCTTTGTCCATTTATGGGCGTGTCGAAAAAAGTCGAAACTGCGATTGGTATGGGAATGGCAACAACATTCGTTTTAACAGTCGCTTCTCTAGCGGCATATTTGGTTGAAACCTTTGTATTAGTGCCGCTAGAGGCGCAATTTCTCCGAACGTTGGTTTTTATTCTCGTGATTGCCGTTATCGTTCAATTAACCGAAATGATTATTCACAAAACCAGCCCAACACTATATCGTTTGCTCGGTATTTATTTGCCATTGATTACCACCAACTGCGCTGTATTGGGGGTTGCATTATTAAATGTAAACCTTGCTAATAATTTGATCGAATCGGTGTTATACGGTTTTGGGGCAGCGGCAGGCTTTTCCCTAGTGTTAGTGTTATTTGCTGCCTTACGTGAACGCTTGGCAGCGGCAGATGTGCCTCGTCCATTCCAAGGTGCTTCAATTGCCTTAATTACGGCTGGTTTAATGTCTCTTGCCTTTATGGGCTTCACAGGACTTGTAAAAATCTAATGTTAGACTTACCTATTATTGTTTATATTTTAATTGTTATTGCGCTTATCGCCTTAGTTTTTGGGGCGGTATTGGGCTATTCTTCGGTTAAATTAAAAGTCGAAGCTGATCCTATTGTCGATCAAATTGATGCGTTATTGCCTCAAAGTCAATGCGGACAATGTGGCTACCCTGGTTGTCGTCCTTATGCCGAAGCCATTGCAAATGGCGATCAAATCACGAAGTGTGTTCCCGGTGGGCAGCCGCTTGTGGTTAAAATTGCGGATTTAATGGGCGTTGATGTGCCGGCAATGGACGGGGAAGAAGCCCCTGAAGCCAAGGTTGCATTTATTCACGAGGATATGTGTATTGGCTGTACAAAATGTATTCAGGCTTGCCCTGTGGATGCCATTATTGGCACAAATAAGGCAATGCATACAGTTATTGCCGACCTTTGTACCGGCTGCGAGCTTTGCGTAGCACCTTGCCCAACGAATTGTATTGAAATGATTAAACCAAAAACATCAACACAAAATTGGAATTGGAAATTCGATCAAAACTTAGTTATTCCGATTGTCAATACTACAGAATTACAGAAAAAAATGATTGTTGGCGGAGGGAAAAGTGAGTAATCCAAACGAAGTATTGGAGCGGATCCGCCTAAATAAAGAAACGGGTAAATTGTGGAAATATCCCGGTGGTATTCATCCGGCAGAAAATAAAAAGCAATCCAACCAAAAGGCTATTCGCCAATTAAATTTACCTAAATTTTTCTATGTGCCGGTAGTCCAACATTCAGGTTGGGCTGGCGATCTCATTGTAAAAGTAGGCGATGAAGTCTTAAAAGGGCAAGCGCTAACTAAAGGCGAAAATTATCGTCAATTACCGGTTCACGCCCCAACATCGGGCAAAGTGGTAGCAATTGAACCACACGTTTCTTCACATCCGTCCGGTTTACCGGAAATGACCGTGATTATTGAAACGGACGGTAAAGATCAATGGGTTGAACGTCAACCGATTGAGGACTTTTTACAACTGACAAGCGGTGAAATTGTTGAAAAAGTTTACCGCTATGGTATTGCCGGCTTAGGTGGTGCAGTTTTCCCTACTGCTTCGAAATTACATTTTGCCGATAAACGCTGTAAAGTGTTGATTATCAATGGGGCTGAATGTGAGCCTTATATTACTTGTGACGACCGCTTAATGCAGGAATATGCCGATGAGCTTATTGAAGGTATCCGTATTTTACGTTACGTATTACGACCTGAAGAAGTGGTGATTGCCATTGAAGATAACAAACCGAAAGCGATACAAGCGGTCGAAAAAGCTTTAAAAGGTGCAAATGATATGTTTGTGCGAGCGATACCAACGCAATACCCATCGGGGGCAAGTGATCAGCTCGTTCAAATTTTAACAGGTTTAGAAATCCCATACGGTAAAAGAACTATCGAAATGGGCATTGTGATGCATAACGTTGGGACGGCATTAGCTGTGAAACGTGCGATTATTGACGATGAGCCTTTAATTGAGCGTATTGTAACTTTAACCGGCGATAAAATTCGGAATAAAGGTAATGTATGGGCAAGGCTCGGTACGCCGATTATTCATTTACTTGAGCAAGTGGATTATCAAGCCGATAAACGCTTCCCTGTTTTCTTAGGCGGACCAATGACCGGCTTTATTTTGCCGTCATTACAATCGCCGATAACGAAAACCGCCAACTGTATTATCGCCCCGGATCATTTTGAATATGCACCGCCCGAAGACGAACGGGCGTGTATCCGCTGTTCAAGCTGTTCAGATGCTTGTCCGGTAGGGTTGCTGCCACAACAGTTATATTGGTTTGCTCGTTCAGAAGATCACGAAAAATCAAAAGAATATCACTTAGATGCGTGTATTGAGTGCGGTGTTTGCGCTTATGTTTGCCCAAGCTATATTCCACTTATTCAATATTTCCGCCAAGAAAAAGCCAAAATAGCGGAAATTGATGAAAAAGCGAAAAAGGCTGAAGAGGCGAAACAGCGTTTTGAAGCCCGTGAAGCCCGTTTGAATAAGGAAAAAGAAGCAAGAACGGCTCGTATTAGTCAAGCAGCCGAGAAACGCCGTGAAGAAGTTGCAAACAGTAAGGGCGAAGATCCGGTTGCAGCAGCATTAGCTCGTTTAAAAGCGAAGAAAACGGAAAATGCCGAACAAACTACGGTTCACGCTAAAGTCAATGGCGAGCCGGATAATAGCGAGTTAATGGCGCAACGTCGGGCGAGACGATTAGCCAAACAAGCAGAAGAACAGCAACAAGCGGTTGTTTCTGAAGAACCGGTTGCAAAAACAGAAGCGGTTGAAGCTGATCCAAGAAAAGCCGCAGTCGCAGCAGCATTAGCAAGAGCGCAAGCGAAGAAAGCCGCCCAACAAGCGGTTGTTTCTGAAGAACCGGTTGCAAAAACAGAAGCGGTTGAAGCTGATCCAAGAAAAGCGGCGGTTGCTGCAGCATTAGCAAGAGCACAAGCGAAAAAAGCCGCCCAACAAGCGGTTGTTTCTGAAGAACCGATTGCAAAAACAGAAACAGTTGAAACGGATCCAAGAAAAGCGGCGGTTGCTGCAGCATTAGCAAGAGCAAAAGCGAAAAAAGCCGCGCAACAAGCGCTTGCTTCTGAAGAACCGATTGCAAAAACAGAAACAGTTGAAACGGATCCAAGAAAAGCGGCGGTTGCTGCGGCATTAGCAAGAGCGCAAGCGAAGAAAGCCGCACAACAAGCGGTTGTTTCTGAAGAGCTGGTTGCAAAAACAGAAGTCGTTGAAATGGATCCAAGAAAAGCGGCGGTTGCTGCAGCTATCGCTCGAGCAAAGGCAAAAAAAGAAGCAGCGAAAGCCCCAAACGAGAATTTAGCGAATTAGACGATAAAGGAACATTTGATGTTTAAAATGATCAGTTCTCCTCATACCCATTCCAATAACCTCACGGCAAATTTTATGCTATGGGTTATTGGTGCAATGTTGCCGGCACTCGTGGTGCAATGGTATTACTTCGGTTATGGGGTGTTAATTCAAGCCGGTATTGCAATAGGTTTAGCAGTTATCATTGAAATTGCGGTTGCAAAATTACGCCATAAATCGACCGCTTTTTATCTTGAAGATTTGTCGGGAATTTTAACCGCATTGATTTTAGCAATGGCAATTCCGCCTTATTCTCCTTATTGGGTGATTGTGATTGGCGTGATTGTGGCACTGTTGTTGGCAAAGCACGTTTATGGCGGTTTGGGGCAGAATTTATTTAACCCTGCGATGATCGGCTATGCGTTGCTGTTGGTTTCATTCCCAGTGCAGATGACCACGTGGTTGCCACCATTGGTACTGTTGAGTGAACCGCCAACGCTTGCAGACAGTTTTTCGCTGATTTTTGCCAATGTGACTACTGATGGTTTTAGCGTTCATCAGCTTATTCAAAGTGTCGATGGCGTATCGTCTGCCACGGTGTTAGACGGCTCAAAACAGGCTGTGAATACAATCAAAGATAATGTTATGTTGGGTATTCAGCTGGAAAAACTGTTTGCAAATGTACTGGTCGGCGGTTGGGGACAAGTGAATTTAGCCTTTTTACTCGGCGGTTTGTTATTGATTTATAAGCGCATTATTCATTGGCAAATTCCAGTGGCGATGTTGGGGACTTTTGCCTTATTGAGCTTTGCGACAGATTTAGTTTCAGACACGGCTCGTTGGACAGCTCAAGCCCAGCTCTTTAGTGGGGCGATGATGTTCGGTGCGTTTTTTATTGCGACCGATCCAGTCACCGCTTCAATCACGCCAAAAGGTAAACTGATTTTCGGGGCGTTGGTCGGCTTGTTGGTTTATTTAATTCGTTATTATGGCAACTACCCAGACGGCGTGGCGTTTGCGGTCTTGCTGGCAAACATCTGTGTGCCGTTAATCGACCACTATACTCAGCCTCGCTTATACGGTACAAAATTAGGACGAAAATAATGAAAACATCGGTAATTACAACTCGCTATGCCCTCATTTTAGGGATAATTGCATTACTCTGTACGGCAGTTTCAACCGGCGTTTATCTGCTGACTAAAAGTCGAATTGATGCAGTTACGGCAGAGCAGCAACGTCAATTATTGTTAGAAGTTGTGCCGCAAACGCATTTTGATAATGATTTATTAGCAAGCTGTAAAATGGTTAAAATCCCTGAAGCTCCGTTTTTAAATAAAATCTATATTGCAAAAAAAGGCTCAGATCTGACCGCTTACGCTATTCAAGCCACCGCTCCTGACGGTTATTCGGGTAATATTGTACTATTGATGGGAATTCAGCCCGATGGTACGGTATTAGGTGTACGAACTCTTGCTCATAAAGAAACCCCGGGGCTAGGCGATAAGATTGAAACGCGTATTAGCGATTGGATTTACAGCTTCACAAATCGCAAGTTTAGCCTAGAAAATGAAGACGAATGGCGAGTAAAAAAAGACGGTGGTCAGTTTGATCAATTTACCGGCGCGACCATTACGCCAAGAGCGGTGGTGAATAATGTGCGCCAAAGTGCAAAGTGGGTTTTAACGGAATTAGCCCAAAAACCGGAGATGGTTGAACAGTTTGAGGTTTGTCGATAATGCAAAGTGAATATCAAAAAATGATCAGTGGGCAGCTTTATGATTCAGCAGACCCGAAATTAAAGGAAGATCGAAGCATTGCACGAGATTTATGCTTTGAATTAGCGCAATTACGCCCTTCTAAAAAAGCGGAAAAACAAGATTTATTTCAACAACTCTTTCGTTGTGAACAAGCCGATTTTCATATTGAATTACCTTTTCGCTGTGATTATGGCTATAACATTTCGCTGGGTAAAAATTTCTATTCAAATTATAACTGTACGATGTTGGATTGCGCCAAGATTACCATAGGCGATAATGTGATGTTTGCGCCTAATGTCTCATTATTCACGGCTGCTCATCCAATTGATGCAGAAAAACGCAATAGCGGTATTGAATTTGCAATGCCGATTGCTATTGGAAATAATGTTTGGATTGGCGGTAATTCGGTCGTTATGCCAAATGTGACTATTGGGAATAATGTGGTAATTGGTGCTGGTAGTGTCGTGACGAAAGATATTCCGGATAACTGCATTGCAGTCGGAAATCCGTGCCGTGTATTACGTGAAATTACAGAGCAGGATAAAATTTTTTATTTTAAAGAAAAACGGTTTGAGTAAAAAATGACAACAGAAAATCAAATTCCCGTTGTACAAGTCGAAACAACAACGCCAGAGCCTCATATTTGGAAGTCGTTGCTGACAGATGGATTATGGAAAAATAATGGAACCTTAGTTCAATTATTAGGGTTATGCCCTCTTTTAGCGGTTTCGAATAGTGTAACAAATGCGCTGGGATTAGGCTTAGCGACCTTATTTGTGTTAATTTGTACAAATACGACAATTTCGCTATTTCGTAAAATCACGCCGCACGATATTCGTATCCCGATTTATGTGATGGTCATCGCAACGGTGGTTACTGCCGTGCAATTACTGATGAATGCGTTTGCTTATCCGGTTTATCAATCACTAGGGATCTTCATTCCGTTGATTGTGACTAACTGTATTGTGATTGGACGAGCGGAGGCTTTTGCTTCTAAAAACAGTATTGCCCATTCTGCTTTTGATGGCTTTGCTATGGGACTGGGTATGACATTTAGCCTTGTTTTACTTGGTGCAATTCGTGAAATTATCGGCAATGGCACGCTATTTGATGGTTTGGACTTATTATTGGGTAGTTGGGCAAAAGCCGTTAAAATAGATGTGCTACATTTAGATTCCGGTTTACTTCTAGCTATTTTACCGCCAGGAGCATTTATTGGTCTGGGGATTATCTTAGCAATAAAGAATTTACTGGATAATAAGAAAAAATAAACATTGAGGAATATATGTTAGAGCTTTTTAGTGATTCTTCCATTTGGCTTGGTTTAATCACTTTAATTATTCTTGAGATCATTTTAGGAATAGATAATTTAGTGTTTATTGCTATTTTAGCGAATAAACTCCCTCCATCACAACGTGCAAAAGCTCGTCGGGTCGGCTTAACCCTCGCACTTATTATGCGATTAGGGTTATTATCTGTGATGTCTTGGCTCGTGACTTTAACGACACCAGTGATTAGTAATACACTTTTTTCACTCTCAATTCGAGATATTATTTTAATTGTTGGGGGATTGTTTTTACTTTTTAAAGCGACTATTGAATTACATGAGCGTTTAGAAGGTAAATCTGAAACAACGGGAGAGAATATTGTTTATGCAAGTTTATATGCCGTTGTGGTACAAATTGTTGTATTAGATGCCGTGTTCTCTTTTGATGCTGTCATTACCGCTGTGGGGATGGTAAAACAGCTTGAAGTCATGATGATTGCGGTTGTGATTGCTATGGGGCTTATGCTTATTGCTTCAAAAGCGCTCACAGAATTTGTAGGCAAACATCCTACGGTCGTCATTTTATGCTTAAGTTTCTTGTTGATGATTGGCTTTAGCCTTATTGCAGAAGGCCTTGGATTACATATTCCAAAAGGCTACCTCTATGCGGCAATTGGCTTCTCAATTTTAATTGAGGGCTTTAACCAATTCGCTCATCGTAATCAAACTAAGTATGAAAACCAGCAGCCACTAAGAGATCGTACGGCTGAGGCGATTTTACGTTTAATGGGTGGCAAAACGGCAAAAGAAGTGAGCGATACCGCAACAACAGAAGAAAAATCGGAAGTCGAACAAGTTTTACCTTTTGCACAAGAAGAGCGTTATATGATCAGCGGTGTATTAGCGTTAGGCGAGCGTAATGTTCAAACGATTATGACACCAAGAAATGAAATTTCGTGGGTAGATATTGAAACAACAGAAGAAGAAATCAGACAGCAGCTTTTAGATACGCCACATAATTTATTCCCGGTTTGTCGTGGAAGCATTGATGAAATTTTAGGTGTGGTGAGAGCGAAGGATATTTTAGCAGTATTAGATAATCATCAAGATATCTTTATGGCGTTAAAACCGTTATTAGCTAAACAACAGCCTGTTATCGTACCTGATACCGTAGATAATTTAAAATTGTTGAATATGTTGAAAAATGCTAAAGGTAATTTAGCAATTGTTATTGATGAATATGGGCAAGTGGCAGGATTAGTTACACCATTAGACTTATTAGAAGCGATTGCCGGTGAATTCCCTGATGAAGATGAAACATTAGAAATTGTTGCACGAGAAGATTACTGGATTGTGCAAGGCACGGCAACGCTAGAACAGCTCAAATTAGAGTTAAATGAGCCTGATATGTTTGAAAATGCCGAACAATTTACATTAGGTGGTTTTTTACTCTCTCAATTTGATACGATCCCTAAAGTCAATGATCAAATTACACTTGACGGATATGTCTTTACGATATTAAAAGCACACTCTGCACGTATTTTGGTCATTCGAATTGAGAAGCTTAGTAACAAGGACTAATATGGAACGAGAGACATATCGAGTAGGTTATCAACATCAATTCCAAAAGGCCTTTTTACACCCTAAATACTGGGGAATTTGGCTGGGTATTTTCGTGCTTATGATTTTAGCTTATGTGCCGTTTAGAATCCGCGATAAGATAGCGGCTAAACTGGCTAAAATCGTTGTAAGAAAGCTGAAAGGGAAAAAGCAATATCATCGAGCAGAGACAAATTTACGTTACTGTTTTCCGGATTGGTCGGAAGAAAAACGTGCAGATGTTATTGAAAAAATGTTTATTACCGTTGCTCAAACGATGTTAGGGATTGGCGAAATCGCTTTACGTTCGGTAGATCATATCCAAAAACGTAGCGAATTTTCAGGGTTAGACATTGTACGAGAAGCGAGAGCATCAGGTAAAAATGTGATTTTACTTGTCCCTCACACTTGGTCGATTGATGCCTCTGGCATTATTATGCATACGTATGGTATGCCAATGGTTTCTATGTATAATCCTCATCATAATCCTCTTGTGGATTGGTTATGGAACCGTACACGGGAACGTTTCGGCGGTAAAATGCATACCCGTCAGAATGGTATTAAACCTTTTTTAAATGATGTGCGTAAAGGAAATCTTGGCTATTTTCTCCCTGATGAAGATTTTGGCGAAAAGGCAAGTGTTTATGTTCCCTTTTTTGCCACAGAAAAGGCAACATTACCGGGTTTGGCAAAAATGGCTCGAGTAGCTAATGCTGTCGTGATCCCGATGTTTCCGATTTATAATGCAGAAAAAGGCGTATATCAAATTGAGATCTTACCGCCTCTTGAATTTGCAGGCGATGAGTTACAATCCGCTCGCCAAATGAATGAAGTGATTGAATACTTCGTGCCTAAAAATCCTGAACAGTATGTTTGGATTTTACGTATCTTAAAAACACGCCGTGATGGGCAAGATATTTATCGAAAAGATTAAGAAAATGGAAGAACAAACTGTACAAGTTGCAAAAATTAGACCGCCTCGTAAAATTTCTCCGTTTTGGTTACTGCCGATAGTCGCATTTGCTATTGGCTGTTTACTTTTCTTTCAAATTTTAAAAGAACAAGGGGAAACAATCACTATCCGCTTTAATGAAGGGGATGGCATTACTGCGGGCAAAACGGCTATTCGCTATCAAGGTTTGCAAATTGGTTTAGTGAAAAAAGTCTATTTTGTGGATAACTTGAAAAAGGTTCAAGTAGAAGCAGAAATAAATCCTGAAGCTAAATCAGTACTGAAAGAAGGAACGATTTTCTGGGTGGTTAAGCCAACGGCTTCACTCGCAGGGGTTTCAGGGTTAGATACATTGGTTTCAGGCAATTATATTACCTTAAAACCAAGTACTGATCCTGAGGCAAAAAGTAAAGATGAATTTATTGCTGAAGATGAGGCACCTGTTGCCATTGCAACGGATGGTGCTTTATTAGTGCGTTTAATTTCTGATGATCTAGGTTCAATTACTGCAGGAGCTCAAATTTATTATCGTAAAGCGCCTGTTGGGCAAGTTGCCGATTATCGTTTTAGTGCCGACCATAAAAAAGTTGAAATTGATGTGCTGATTAACAAAAAATATGCTTCTTTAGTGAAAAAAGATAGCCGTTTTTGGAATATCAGTGGTATTGATGTAAAAGCTGGATTATCTGGCGTAGATATTTCTGTGGATAGTTTAGCCTCTGTGGTTGTAGGAGCAGTCTCTTTTGATTCTCCGGATAATTCTGAAGCGGCAGAACAAGGGCAAACATTTTCTTTATATAAGGATCTGAAATCTGCATTAAGAGGGGTAGAGGTAAAAGTTGCAGTCCCAATAGCGGATAATTTGAAGGTCAATGAAACCCCTGTTTTTTATAAAAATGTGCAAGTCGGCGTGCTGTCTAATTTAGAAATGCCTCGTGACGATGACAATGAATTTTTTAAAGGCATTGGTCGTAAAGGCATGTTAAAAGGGACGCTCTTGATTGATCCTAATCATAGTGACTTGCTGAAAAATGGCACGGCAATTTTATTGCGTGAGCCAAAATTTAGCTTAAATAAAGAGCAAATTAGTAAAATTGGTGAGTTATTTAGAGGAATTTATTTCGATATTTTAGCCGGAGAAGGAGAAGAAAAGTTAAGTTTTACCGTACAGAAAGAAGCGGATTACTTGCTTTCACTCCCAAATATTCTCGCTTTAACTCTAACGGCACCAGAATCTTATGGTGTTGAAGAAGGGCAAGGTATTTATTATAACGATATTCAAATTGGTGAAGTTTTAAAACGTCAGTTAAGCATTGATAATGTCTCTTTCAAGGCGATGATTTATCCACCTTATCGAGCATTAATTTCGGAAAATAGTAAATTCGTTGCCATTTCTAATTTAGATATTAGCGTGGGCTTGGATGGTGTTCGAGTAAAAGCCGGTTCGCCAAATGATTGGATTAAAGGTGGTGTACGTTTAATTGCTGATAAACAGCAAAATGGCAAGGCGAAAAGTAGCTACCCACTTTATAAAGATATGGATTCGGCACAAGCAGGGATAACTTCAAGTGAGAAAAAAGCGACAGTTATTTTATCTGCAAAAACATTAGAAGGGATTGATAAAGGGTCTGTTGTCCTTTATCGAGATTTTCAAGTTGGGGAAATTTTAAACGTTCACCCACAGAAAAATGGCTTTGATGTTGAGCTTTATATTGAGCCAGCTTATCGTCATTTAATGAGTGAAAAAAGCCGTTTCTGGATTGAACCGGCGATTGCCGCAGAGCTTTCTTTAAAAGGTTTAACGGTTCAATCTTCGCCTTTAATGAGAACGTTAAAAGGTGCGATCAGCTTCGATAACGAAGGAAAAGGAAGTAAAACGTTATATGCAAGTAAAGAACAAGCAACGGCTGGTTATACGTATATTACGCTTATTGCCAAAGATGCCTCAAAACTCTTTAAAGGCATGGATATTCGCTATATGGGCTTAACCGTTGGTAAAGTAGAAAAGCTTGAATTACAAAATGCAAAAAAACAGATAAAAGTAACCGCTTACCTTGATGGACAGTATTATTCATTACTTGCCAAAACCGGTAGTAAATTCAGTGCGATTTCTCCTGAAATTACAACAAGCGGGATAAAAAATATTGATGCAATGTTACAAACTTATATCAATGTTGAAGCAGGAAGCGGAAAAGCTCAAACGCTCTTTAATTTATCCGATACAGCAACGACTCAAACGACTTATGCCAATGGCTACCCTATTATTGTGGAAACCAGTGATGCACGAGGTATTGAGCTGGAAGCACCGGTTTTATATCGAGGAATGCAAGTTGGGATCGTGAAAAAACTGAATTTAAGTGAGTTAGGCGATCGAGTGTTGATCCATTTAAGTATAGAAAATAAATATCAGCATTTAGTGAGAAATAATACGGAATTTTGGGCGGCTTCAGGCTATACAATGGATGTGAGCTTGCAAGGGGTAAGTATGAATTCCGGCACAATGTCCCAATTACTGAAAGGCGGCATTGAATTTTCAACCCCTTCGGGACGAGTGGTTCAGCCTCAAGCAAAACCAAATCGTCATTTCTTATTACAACGTAAAATTCCGCAAGATGCTCCGGCTTGGGATCAAGGGATAGCGGAATAATTTAACAATTTTATGAGGAGAGCAAAATGCCTTTATTAGATAGTTTTAAAGTTGATCATACAAGAATGAATGCTCCGGCAGTACGTGTGGCAAAAACGATGACAACGCCAAAAGGAGATACCATTACCGTGTTTGATTTACGTTTTTGCCGCCCAAACATTGATATTTTACCTGTACGTGGTATTCATACAATGGAGCATTTATTTGCCGGTTTTATGCGTGATCACCTTAATAGTGAAACAGTTGAAATCATTGATATTTCGCCAATGGGCTGCCGTACTGGTTTTTATATGTCATTAATTGGCACACCTTCTGAACAAGAGGTGGTAAAAGCGTGGACAGCTTCAATGGAAGATGCTTTAAATAAAGTGCCGGATGTGTCAAAAATTCCGGAATTGAATGAATACCAATGCGGTTCGTATAAAGAACATTCTTTAGAAGAAGCACATCAAATTGCCCGTGATGTGCTTGCAAAAGGAATTGGTGTTAATCGTAACGAAGATTTAGCCTTAGACGAAAAATTATTAAATCCATAATTTACGGCTCAACAAGCGGTTAAATTTTTGATTTATTTTTCAAATGATGTAGTTGTTTTACACATTTTGTAGGGGAAATATAATTTTCCTCTACGATATTCCTAAAACGATACTCAAACTCTCTCCCCTTGTGGGAGAGAGACAGCCGAAGAGTGCGTTCAGCAATCTTTGGCAGAGAGAGGGGAAAAGCCAACGGCTTTCAAAATACGATTTCCCCCTCTCCCTGATTTTGCTTCTAAACGAAGCAAAATCTGTCCCTCTCCCACAAGGGGCGAGGGTTGTATATATCGACCGCCACGATGAGGTGATTGAACATAGTTGCTACACCCAACGGACACACGCAGTGTGTCCCTACAGCCTTTATAATTTAAACAATAATTGTAACGGACGCATGCCAGCGTCCTTATTTTTTAGGATAGAGAAATGTTTAATAAAATTTTTACTTGGTTTGAAAACCGAGTTGAAACATATCCGGAAGAAGCTCCCCAAACACCCAAATCCGGCATTATTCCTTTTATTTTTGAAGCAACAAAAGGAATGAGAGGTTACTTAACGATTTTAACCATTTTAGTTGCAGCCGTTGGGATTATTGAGGCGATCTTATTCCAATTTATGGGCGAATTAGTTGATTGGATCAATAAACTTAGTCCGGCTGCATTATGGCAAGAAAAAGGCAGTGCGATTATTGGTATGTTCTTTGTTGCAATGCTGGGCGTACTTTTTGTTTTCTTAGCCAGCAGCATTCGTTTCCAAAGTTTGCAAGGTGTTTTCCCAATGCGTTTACGTTGGAACTTCCACCGTTTAATGCTTGGGCAAAGTATGGGCTTTTACCAAGATGAATTTGCCGGCAGGGTTTCCGCTAAAGTGATGCAAACAGCATTAGCTGTGCGAGATGTCGTAATGACTTGTGCGGATATGCTTATTTATGTTGCCGTTTACTTAACAACATCAAGCGTCATTTTATTGCAATTTGATGGTTGGTTATTCTTACCTTTCATTCTATGGGTTATTTCACTGGCAATTACTATTCGAGTATTTGTGCCAAAATTAGCCGAAGCCGCTCAAGAGCAATCTGATGCACGTAGTTTGATGACCGGTCGCATTACCGATGCTTATTCTAATATCGCAACGGTTAAACTCTTTTCTCACGGTAATCGTGAGTCGGCTTATGCAAAAGAGTCGATGGAAGAATTTATGACAACGGTACATAAACAGATGCGACTCGTAACCATCATTGAAACCTTAACCAATTTTACCAGCATTGCTTTGATTGTTTCGACAGCAGGAATTGGTTTATGGCTTTGGTCGCAAGAAATCGTGAGTGCAGGCGCAATTGCTACTTCAACGGCACTGGCGTTACGTATCAAAGGCTTATCACAATGGATTATGTGGGAATTTGCCCGTCTATTTGAAAACTTAGGTACAGTTCAAGATGGCATGGCAACGCTTTCTAAACCGCATACCGTAGTAGATAAGGCAGATGCTAAGCCATTAACGGTAACGCAGGGCGAAATTAAATTTGAGCACGTTGATTTTGCTTATGATCCGAAAAAGCCATTATTGAAAGATTTTGATCTCACGATTAAAGCGGGAGAAAAAGTCGGATTAGTGGGTCGAAGTGGCGCAGGAAAATCGACCCTCACGAATTTATTGCTTCGTTTTTATGATATTCAAAACGGTACAATTACCATTGATGGGCAGAATGTACGTGATATTACCCAAGAAAGTTTACGCTCACAAATTGGCTTAGTTACCCAAGATACATCATTGCTACACCGTTCCGTCCGTGAAAATTTAATGTACGGCAGACCAAATGCGACAGAAGAAGAGATGCTACAAGCGATACAAAAAGCCGCAGCAAGCGAGTTTATCCCTAATTTACAAGATGCAAAAGGACGCACGGGGTTAGATGCACACGTAGGCGAACGAGGCGTTAAACTCTCCGGTGGGCAGCGCCAACGTATTGCGATTGCGCGTGTTATGTTAAAAGATGCTCCGATTTTGTTACTTGATGAAGCAACAAGTGCCTTAGACTCCGAAGTTGAAGTGGCAATTCAAGAGAACCTCACTGACTTAATGGAAGGCAAAACGGTTGTAGCGATTGCGCATCGTTTATCAACCATTATGGCAATGGATCGTTTAATCGTATTAGATAAAGGCGAAATCGTGGAACAAGGCACCCATGAAGAGCTGTTAGCACAAAATGGTGTTTATGCTAAATTATGGGCGCATCAAAGTGGTGGTTTTTTAGCAGACGATGACATTTAAATCGTTAAATAGGCGGTAAGATTTAGCGAAAAATTTGCAAAATTTTGCTAAAATCGAACCGCTTTATTTTTAAGGATTTACTATGTTTGATTATTTTTTATCACTACATCCCATTATGCAAGCCTTTATTGCCGGTTTGTTTACTTGGGGATGTACGATTTTTGGCTCTTCATTCGTTTACTTCTTTAAGACGGTAAACCGTAAATTATTAGACATGATGATGGGCTTTGCCGGAGGGGTAATGATTGCGGCCTCTTTTTGGTCGCTTTTAGCACCGGCACTGGAATATGCTGAAGCAGATTACGGCTCTTTAGCGTGGCTGCCTGCGGCGATAGGTTTTCTCCTTGGTGGATTTTTTATCCGTTTGATCGACTACGTTGTACCGCATTTACATTTAAGTAAGCCCATTGAGGAAGCGGAAGGTATGCAACCTAAAAAGGGCTTATCAAAAAGTATGTTGCTTTTTTTGGCGATTACCATTCACAACATTCCTGAAGGTTTAGCTATCGGGGTAACATTTGGGGCATTGGCAACGCAAGTACCCGGCGTGGATGCTTCTATTATGGGGGCGATTGGATTAGCGATTGGGATTGGTTTGCAAAATATTCCTGAAGGTTCATCACTTTCTCTTCCTATTCGAGGTGAAGGGCATTCTCGCTGGAAAGCCTTTTGGTATGGCTCAATGTCTGCAGTTGTTGAGCCGATTGCAGCTGTGATTGGTGCTGCATTTGTTTTATCCATGACAGCGATTTTACCTTACGCCTTGGCATTTGCGGCAGGGGCAATGATTTTCGTTGTTGTGGAAGAGTTAATTCCTGAATCACAAAGTAATGGGAACACCGATATTGCCACCTTAAGCCTGATGGTTGGCTTTGTGGTAATGATGGTTCTTGATGTTGCATTAGGATAGCTATGATTTGGTATAAAGGGCTTTTTAGTTTTCAGGGGCGGTTAAATCGGCAGGGATTTTGGACAGGGATTGCAATTAACTTTGCTTTTCTCTTTATTTTGGTAAATTTTTTGCCAAATCCGACCGCTTTTAACACCATAATGCTGTTACCTTTGGCAATAAGCCTATATAGTTGTTTGGCGATTATTGTAAAACGGCTACACGACAGAAATCGCTCGGGCAAAAACGCTTTTATTTTATGTGTCCCAATCGCTTGCTATTTGATGGCACAATCAACCACTGGCGATATTGCTTGGTTGCTTGGTTTACTGATGCCGATGTTGATTTGCACCATCGTTTTTTTAGAATGGGGCTTTTTTCGCAGTTATCCGCAAGCTAATCAATATGGAGAACAGGGCTTGCCTTTTATCTTTAAAGAGAAAATCAAAACGTTATGACAGAACAAATTAAACTGAATTACCATAAGACAAAATTTTTAACTTCTGCGCCTGATATTCGTCATTTGCCGGAAGATAGCGGTATTGAAATTGCGTTTGCAGGGCGTTCTAATGCAGGAAAATCCACTTCTCTGAATGCTTTAACCAACCAAAAGAACTTAGCTCGTACGTCCAAAACACCGGGGCGGACACAGTTGATTAACTTGTTTGAGGTAGAACCGCAATGTAAATTGGTGGATCTACCGGGCTATGGTTATGCTGCCGTACCGGAACAAATGAAATTACAATGGCAAAAAGCATTGGGCGAGTACTTACAAAAACGTGAATGTTTACGTGGTGTCGTCATTCTGATGGATATTCGCCATCCGTTAAAAGATTTAGACCAACAAATGATTGAATGGGCGGTTTCGGCAGAATTACCGGTACTACTACTTTTAACAAAAGCAGATAAATTGAGCCAATCAGCCCGTAGCAAAACGGTTAAAATGGTGAGAGAAGCCATTTTACCTTTCCAAGGCGATGTGCAAGTAGAAGCCTATTCCGCCTTAAATAAAATTGGAATTGATAAACTTTCAGCAAAATTAGATAGCTGGTTTGCTGAAGCCTTTGTAGCAGGAGAATAAGATGTACGATTTAGCTTTATTACGCCAAGAAACAGACGAGATCATTCAAAATTTATTAGATGATGGCTCTGATCCGGAAGCGCTTTATATTATTGAACACCACGTTGCTCACCACGATTTTGATAAATTAGAAAAACTTGTTGTCGATGCTTATAAACTAGGCTATGAAATCTCTGATGCAGAGGAGGTTGAAGAAGACGGTAAGGTGTTCTTTGTTTGTGATATTGTGAGTGAAATCAATCTCAATGCCGATTTAATTACAGCACAGCAAAAAGAGCTGCTTCCTTTAATTGAAAAAGCCGGTGCGGAATACGAAGGTTGGGGAACTTATTTCGAAGATCCAAATGGTGAAGAAGATGAATACGGCGATGATGGCGAATTTTTTGATGAACACGATGAAGATTTTGATTTCGATGAAGTAGAAATTACTCGTACTCGTCATTAAAACTTTGGAAAAATGTATGTTTATTGGTTATGTAATTAATTTAAATTCAAGAACAGATAGGCTACATAAATTTAATTTGCATCCTGATGCAAAGTATTTCGAAAGAGTCGCCGCTATTGATAAAGAAATCCTAAAGTTAGTTAGTGACGGTGAAAAAGATATATTTTTTGATAGCCAATATATTAGAGATGTATATCGTCGCGATGTAACTTTAGGAGAAATAGCCTGTACGCTTTCACACATAAAGTGTTGGAAGAAAATTGTGAATAATCCCTCTATTTCAGAAGATGACTTTGCAGTAATTGCGGAAGATGATGTTGTGCTATGTGAAGACTTTCTTGCAAATATTCAAAAGCTTCAAGAGAACTTAAAACAAGCATCTGGAATTAATATTGTGATTATGCAAATGCTTTTTTACGAAAATCTTCCTGCACTATCTTTGGCAAAAGGAGAGGTTGAACAATATAGTTTTTTATCCTCTAATGATAAAAATGCATTTATGAATTCCGGATCGGCTTTATATTTAATTAGAAAATGTTATGCAAGAGAAGTCCTACTTTATTTAGAAAAGAAAAAACCTAATTGGCTTGCTGATGAGTTTCGTCAGTTTTGTGAACCTCAGTCTATACGAATTGCGAGTCCTTTACTTGGCATGGTTAGTGGGGGAATTAATGCTGAGTCAGACTTGGAGCAAGAAAGGCAAAATGCAAGAAAAAGTGGAATCTAGAGTTAAGCAGTATGATTTTAAGTCATACTGCTTCTATCTTTACAATATCCCTTTTTGCACCCAATACTGATAAGGTTGGCTATCTGTTTCGCTTTTTAACAGACGGTGATCCATAAACTCACAAAAGCTCGGAATATCACGCGTTGTGGCAGGATCATCGGCAATAATATGTAAAATTTCGCCCGCTTGCATATTACGGATGGTTTTACGCACAAGCATTACCGGTTCGGGGCAACGTAGCCCAAGCGTATTTAATGTTTCATTAATGTTGAATTCTGTCATTTTATTCCCTATATCTATTACTCGATAGATGATCGTTACTGTTACGGTTATTTTAAAAGTTCAAATCAAAATAAGGAAGCCTATTATGCCACTCTTATTTATTCTGTTTGGGATTATTTTATATATTTATGGCGAATTATCTTTATTGGTCAGCGTTGGAAGTTATCTTGGCGTTTTCCCAACTATTTTATTGCTGATTGCGATTTCCGCATTAGGATTATGGTTTGTCAAACTTCGTGGTCTTTATACGATGTATTCTATTCGTCAAGAACTTAGCGAAGGAAAATTACCGGCAGAGTCGCTGATGAGTTCTGTGCTATTTGTTTTTGCCGGTATTTTACTGATTATCCCCGGTTTTTTAAGCGATATTTTGGCGATTTTATGTGTACTTCCTTTTACACGAAAAATGATGATGGCAATGCTTGGGCGTGTCTTTAAAAAGCGGGTCAGTTTTATGCAATTTGGAAGCTATCAAACCTCGCACGCAAAAGATGACACCATTATTGATGCAGTCTTCGAAAGACAACAAGATCAAGATAAATGGATTAAATAATGAATAAACACACTTTAGCGTTGCTAAAAGTTCATAGTACCGCCGTTCTTTTTGGGGCTTCTGGGATTTTTGGGGCTTTAATTCAAAGTAGTGCGGATACACTGGTATTAGGGCGAGTTTGGATCGCCTTTTTTATGATCTCTTTGTATTTTATTTGGAAAAAACAACCGCTTGTCTCGTTATCTAAAAAAGAAATTGGGCAACTTGCGCTTTCAGGTGCATTATTAGCTGCTCACTGGGTAACTTTTTTCGTTGCGGTAAAAGTCGGTGGTGTGGCTTTAGCCACTTTAGGTTTTGCCAGTTTCCCTGCCTTTGTTGCGCTATTTGAAGTGATCTTTTTTAAAGAAAAATTACATTTAAAAGAAATCATCTTATTAGTGGCAATTACTATCGGGCTAATTTTAGTTACGCCTGAATTTACGCTGGGAAGTGAAGGAACACAAGGCTTGCTTTGGGGCATTTTTTCTGCGCTGTCTTACGGTATTTTAGCGATTGTGAACCGTAAAAATATGAGTAAACTATCCGGCACACAAGCAAGCTGGTGGCAATATCTTTTTGCCGGATTGATTTTGTTGCCGTTTTCTGCGGAAAAATTATTGGTGGTTTCAGCGGTAGATTGGTTTTGGATCTTTTGTATCGGTTTTTTATGTACAACGGTGGCTTATACATTATTTGTTTCCAGCCTTGATACCATCAATGCGCGTACCGCTTCAATGATTATTTCATTGGAACCGGTTTACGCCATTGCTATTGCTTGGATCTGTTTTAACGAAGTACCAACGCTCACAATGTTTATAGGTGGGGCGATTATTCTTCTTTCTGTTGCTTGGGCAAATTTAAAAAAATGAGTATGTTTAAACGAACCAATCCGAGATGGCATAAGCAAAATAAACCACAAAAACGACCGCTTGCAACTCGATTAAACTTGGAAGAAACGATCATCGTCCTTTTCAATAAACCTTATGATGTCCTGACCCAATTTACCGATGAACAGGGGCGAAAGACCTTAAAAGATTTTATTGATATTCCGAAAATTTATCCCGTTGGGCGATTAGATCGAGATAGTGAAGGTTTATTACTGCTTACCAATAATGGCGAAATACAACACCGCTTAGCACACCCTAAATTTGAGAAAGAGAAAACCTACTGGGTTCAAGTGGAGGGCATTCCCTCACAAGCCGATTTAGCGAAATTAGAGAAAGGCGTTGAACTCAAAGATGGTTTAACGCAACCGGCAAAAGCAAAACAGATTGAAGCGCCTGATTTTGATTGGCAAACCGCACCTAAAATTCGAGAACGTAAAACCATACCCACAAGCTGGATTGAACTTAAAATTACCGAAGGGAAAAATCGTCAAGTCCGCAGAATGACAGCACACATCGGTTTTCCAACCTTAAGGCTTATTCGTGTCGGGCTTGGACATTATCAACTTGGGGAACTAGGGAGTGGCGAATATCGAATATTATCATTGTCGGAGAAAAGCCGGTTATTTAAA
This sequence comes from Actinobacillus porcitonsillarum, assembly GCF_003101015.1. Taxonomy (NCBI): domain Bacteria; kingdom Pseudomonadati; phylum Pseudomonadota; class Gammaproteobacteria; order Pasteurellales; family Pasteurellaceae; genus Actinobacillus; species Actinobacillus porcitonsillarum. The sequence goes on from NZ_CP029206.1 coordinate 2,223,792, forward strand.
CAACTAGGATTGAGAAATGAGTAAAGCATATTGGATTATCGTGAAAGAATTTGATGTCGCCTTAAAGGATAATCAACTTTTAATGGGAAGTGAGCAAGAGCTTGGTTTTATTGGGAGAAATAAAATTCAAATGGGCGAATATCAAGGTTTGCCGGTATATCTATTACAAGCCGAAGCGCAAGATAATCATCGTGAATTTACGTTTTTACGCAGCCAAATTGCCCGCCCTAAAACTGAAGCCAATTTATTACATCGCGCGGTTTCGTTAAATCATTTTTTACTTACACACCGATTTTGCGGAACATGTGGTCAAAAAACAGAGATAGCCTCCAATGAATTGGCGGTGCATTGCGAACATTGCGGACACCGCAGTTACCCCGTGATCAGCCCTTCTATTATTGTGGCGGTGCGCAAAGGTAAACAAATTTTATTGGCAAACCATTTACGCCACAAAGGGACGATTTATACCACTTTAGCTGGTTTTGTTGAAGCAGGCGAAGATGTTGAACAAACCATTGAAAGAGAAATTTTTGAAGAAACGGGGATCAAAGTCAAAAATGTACGCTACTTTGGTAGCCAGCCGTGGTCTTTTCCAAATTCATTGATGTTAGGCTTTTTAGCAGACTATGCAAGCGGTGATATTTCGTTGCAAGAAGACGAAATTGTAGATGCCCAATGGTTTGACTACGATAAGCCTTTACCCGAATTACCGCCACAAGGAACCATTGCATTAGCCTTAATTCAAAAAACGTTAGAATTATGTGCGAATGAGAATTGATGGACGTAATGACGTTCAAAACAGATAAAGAATATGGTATAGTAGGCATTTAATAAGTAGCTTATCATTCTCAATTAGCAAAAGTGATTGATATGATAGGTAGCAAAAGCCCATCAAATGGAACATTATGGCAAAACAAGACGCAGATTGTATAACCCTTGATTTGTTTGCAAGCGTGCCAAAAGTTGGGCGACCTCGAACAAATCCCCTTAGTCGAGAGCAACAAGTTCGTATTAACAAACGTAATCAACTTAGACGAGATCGTTCATTCGGTCTAAAACGTGTTGAATTAAAGTTACACACGGATTTGGTGCAATCACTTGAAGAGGAAGCCGCTCAACGTGGAATAACACGCGGACAACTCATTGAAAATATTTTAAATCGTTATTTCAGTGGAAACACTGAAGCAGAAGAAAAGTAGGTAATTTAATATGGCAGCAGTAGGCTTATTCTACGGTAGTGATACTGGTAATACAGAAAATATCTCAAAGATGATCCAAAAAGAACTTGGTGCAAACTTAGTTGATATTCGTGATATTGCCAAAAGTACAAAAGAAGATATTGAAGCATATGATTTCTTAATGTTTGGTATTCCAACGTGGTATTACGGCGAATCTCAAGCAGATTGGGACGATTTTATGCCAACCTTAAAAGAAATTGATTTTAACGGCAAAGTGGTGGCAATTTTTGGCTGTGGCGACCAAGAAGATTACGCAGAATACTTCTGTGATGCAATGGGAACCGTGCGTGATGTAGTAGAACCGAATGGCGGTGTGATTGTTGGACTTTGGCCGACCGATGGCTATACCTTTGAATCGTCTCAAGCGTTAGTTGATGAGAATACTTTTGTCGGACTTTGTATCGATGAAGATCGCCAGCCTGAATTAACGAATGAACGTGTAAAAGTGTGGTGTAAACAATTAACCGAAGAAATGTGTCTCGATCAATTGGCATAATTTAAAACAAGGACAAAGGTGGCAGTTATGTCTGAAGAAAATACCAAATTATTAAAAAGCGTAGGTTTAAAAGTAACTGAACCTCGTTTAACGATTCTTGCATTGATGCAAGAAACACGTGAGCAAATGCAACATTTCTCTGCGGAAGACATTTATAAGCTATTACTGGAACGTGAATCGGATATTGGCTTAGCAACCGTGTATCGTGTGCTTAACCAATTTGAAGAGGTGGGTATTCTTGTTAAACATAACTTTGATGCGAATAAAGCCGTCTTTGAGCTCAATGTCGAACAAGATCACGACCATATTATCTGTATTGATTGCGGTAAAGTCTTTGAATTTAAAGACCCGGATATTGAACGCCGCCAGCGAGAAATCAGTGAAAAACACGGGATCAAACTAGCAACACATAGCTTATATCTCTACGGCAACTGCCATGATATTAGTCATTGTGATGCAAAAGAGAAAAAATAAGTTAAAAGCCAAAGATAAATATCTTTGGCTTTGTTGTTTATCATTCTTCCTTTTAACGAAAAGAAAATTTATTTTCTTGCCCTCTCCACAAACGTTGTAAGTTATCGTGGTGTCGATAGATCAATAAACAACAAATTAGGGCAATAGGAAAAGTAAATTCAGGTTGAAAATACCAAACAAAAATCGGTAGAACTAAAGCGCTGATAACAGAGCTTAATGAGGAGTATCGAGAGATAAGGAAAACAGTAACCCAAGTTCCTACTGCGAGACCAAATATCTCAATACCAAAAGGAAGTAATGTTCCTAAAGCTGTCGCAACCCCTTTCCCTCCCTTAAATTTAAAAAATAAAGGGAATACATGTCCTAAACAAGCAGCAAGAGCGATAAAGCCAATTTCACTTGGTTGTAAGCCTAATTTGAATGCAATAGCGGTAGGGAGTAGCCCTTTTAACATATCAAATAATAGCACGCCTACCGCGGACAATTTTCCACCAATACGTAATACATTAGTTGCTCCAGGATTTTTAGACCCATATTCTCTAGGATCCGGTAATCCTGCCAATTTGCAGAAGATGATTGCACTTGATATAGAACCTAATAGATAGGCTATAACAAGGACAAGATAAGCGATTGGCGTCATTGTTTTTCCTTATTTCTCTTTATGGTATATTAATTACCTATTTTACCGAATAATTTGAAGAAAAAAATAAGGAAGATGACATGACAGATAAAGTTTTTATTCATGAACTCACGGCTTTTGCCTCTATTGGTGCTTATGACTGGGAACATACTATTAAGCAGAGGTTAGTTTTCGATATTGAAATGGCATGGGATTTCACTAAAGCAGTCCAGACTGATGACGTTCAGTATTGTTTAAATTATGCTGAAGTATCACAAAAAATTTTGGATTTTGTCGAAGGTAAACCATTCAAATTGGTAGAAACGGTAGCACATCAAGTTGCTGATTTATTACAAAATGAATATGGAATTCAATCGCTTAGAATTCAATTACATAAACCGAAAGCAGTTGCTCAAGCCTCTAGTGTGGGAGTTATTGTAGAGCGAGGCTACTAATGTCAAAAAATCCTAAGCTACATCTTGGTTATCTCAGCTTAGTTTGTGCCACAGCTTTTTGGGGTGGTAATTTTGTGTTAGGGAAATTATTAAGCAATGCTGTTCCACCGATTACTCTCACTTTTTTACGTTGGTTTCCTGCTTTGTTGATTCTTCTATTTTGTTTCTCTCGCCCGACAGTAAAAGCATGGCATTCATTGAAATCTTCACTAGGTATTATTTGGTTATTGGGAATACTAGGGGTAGTAATTTTTCCTGCCTCACTTTATCAAGGATTACAAAAAACAACGGCATTAAATGCTAGTCTTTATCTTGCTGTTGTACCCGTTTTAGTATTATTACTGAATTTGCTGATATTTCGTGAATCCATTAGACCTATTATTTTATTGGGGGCTATTTTAAGTTTAATTGGTGTAGTATGGCTACTAAGTCAAGGAGAATGGCAAAGATTACTGCATTTAGAATTAAACTATGGCGATTTATGGGCAATGGGCTCAGCGATGAGCTGGGCGGTTTACTGCTGTGTTATTCGGTTTAAACCACAGAATATCAGTAATACAGTATTTTTAACTATGCTGGTGGGATTAGCTGTGTTGAGTTTATTACCAGCCTTCATTTATGAATTGTGCCAAGAATCTGCAAAATTATTGCCTAATTTAACCGCTTCTCAATGGGGAGGTATTGCTTATTTAGTGATAGGGCCTTCGATTTTATCTTATGCCTTTTGGAATTATGGCATCGCTATTGTAGGTAACGCAAAAGGTGCTGTGATGACGAATTCTACACCTCTCTTTGCAGCCATATTTAGTATCTGTTTCTTAGATGAATCAATACAACCTTTTCATATTATCAGTGCAATACTGATTTGTTTAGGAGTATTGATATGTGGATATAAAAAATAGTGTGAAAAAGAAGGTGCATTTCATCATAAAATACACCTTCTTCTATTTAATATTTTGACCCAATTCGAATAATATGTTTGCTTGTTGCAATTTTTGCTGAAAGCCAGCCAATAAAAATACATGCAACGATAAGGAAGAGTACTTCGCTAAATCCTAAACCATGAAGTTCAAATTTTACGGTAAACATATCGGTCACATATTTTACAACACCAGTTAAATAGCTAATGACAACACTACTAAAGAGAATAGCAAGTAAGCTACCTAAAAAGCCATAAATTATACCCGTATAAAGAAATGGGCGAGCGATAAAATGATCGGTTGCGCCTAAAAGTTGTTGAACCTCAATAGATGAGCGACTGTTAGCGACATCCGTTCTCACTGCATTACCAATGACGAGGAAAACAGCAATAAGCATCAATAATGTACAAACGATTGCAATACGAGCAATGAGCCATGTTAAGGCGGTTAATTTCTCAAGCCAGCCATTGTCTAGACGAATTTCTTGCACACCTTTAATATTTTGCAAGCCATTACGAAACTCAAGCATTGTATCATTCGTGCTAAATTGTTTTTTAGGTTTTAAAATGACTACGGCAGGAAGAGGATTATCTTCAATAATATCTAATGCTTCGCCAAAACCAGACCATGAGCGAAATTCCTCAAGACTTTGCTGACGAGAAATAAAATTAAGTGATTCAATTTTATCTGTCTCAAATTGACGGATTTTTTCAACGACTAAATTCACTTCATTATCTGATAAGTTTTTATTCAGATAAACGGTTAATTCGGGTTCTGGATAAAATTCTGTTGCAGCTTGGTGCGTGTTTTTCCATAGCAGATATCCCACGGTAGGAATCGTTAGCGATGAAGCAATCACAAGAATGGTTAAAAATGTACCAAACTTACGTTTTAATAAATCTTGCCAAACAGATCTTAATATATAGCGTGTTTGTGCGCCAAAATGACTATTGAATGAACGAACCATAAATTATTCCTTGTTACTTTAATTTTTTAAATGTCCTTGCTCAAGTACCAAACAAGGTTTTGGTCGTTTGGCGATAATATTTGTATCGTGTGTTGCAACGATGACGGTTGTTCCTTGTTGATTAAACTCTTCAAAAAGGCGGAAGATTTCAAAAGAGAGTTTTTCATCAAGGTTACCCGTTGGCTCATCTGCCAGTAATACCGTTGGGCGATGGACTATCGCTCGAGCAATATCAACTCGCTGTTGTTCTCCACCTGATAGATGAAGCGGTAAGTAGTTTGCCTTATGCGCTAATCCTACTCTTTCCAAAGCCAGACGCGCTTCCCTTTCTACTATTTGCTGATTTAGCCCTTGAATAATTAAAGGTAAAGCGACATTGTCTAAAATCGTTCGGTCGGTCAGTAATCGATAATCTTGATGAACCATACCGATTTGGCGGCGTAAAAATGGAAGTTCATGAGAGGCTAAGCGTGTAATATCATGACCGTTAAAAACAATTTGCCCGCCATTTGCTCGTTCAATGCCCATAATCAGTTTTAAAAGCGTACTTTTGCCTGCACCAGAATGCCCAGTTAAATATGCCATTCCACCAGGCGGAAGATGAAAGCTAATTCCTTGTAAAGCAGGTTTGCCGCCTTTATATGCTTTGTTTACATTAGTAAATTTGATCATTGTGTTTGTCTTTTCTTAATTTTCCACCGCTAAGGGGAAGTTGATCAAATGGTATGAGAGAAAGGTTTGCCATTCTCTCATCCGTGAATATTAAGCATCTTTTTCGTCATGAATAAATAATGCTTCAATAAATTCTTCTGCGTTAAAAGGACGCAGGTCTTCAATTTTTTCACCCACCCCAATAAAACGGATTGGAATATTAAATTGATCAGCAATCGCAAAAATGACCCCACCTTTTGCCGTGCCGTCAAGTTTAGTTAAGGTAATACCTGTTAAACCCACGGCTTCATTAAAGAGTTTTGCTTGGCTAATCGCATTTTGCCCTGTTCCGGCGTCTAACGTGAGCATAATTTCATGTGGCGCGGTTTCATCGTATTTTTGCATAACACGTACAATTTTTTTCAGCTCATCCATCAGATTGTTTTTATTTTGTAAACGACCTGCTGTATCAGCAATTAACACATCAATGTTTTTTGCAGAAGCTGATTGCATGGCATCAAAAATGACGGAGGCTGAATCTGAACCACTTGTTTGTGCAATAACCGGAATGTTATTGCGCTCTCCCCAAACTTGGAGCTGTTCAACTGCCGCTGCACGGAAAGTGTCACCAGCGGCTAACATGACGGATTTTCCTTCATTTTGGAACTGGCGAGCGAGTTTACCAATAGTCGTTGTTTTACCTACACCATTCACGCCAACCATTAAAATCACATAAGGTTTTTTACTCGTATCAATTTCTAACGGACGAGCTACCGGTTTAAGAACATCGGCTAATTCTTCTTTAAGAAGCTGATAAAGCGCATCCGCATCTTTAAGTTGCTGCTTTGTCGCATGTTGAGAAAGGTTGTTAATAATTTTCGTGGTTGTCGGCATACCTAAGTCGGCAATTAACAGTTGCTCTTCAAGTTCCTCAAAGAGTTCATCATCAATTTTCTTACCACGGAAGAAATTGAAAAAGCCAGAACCAATACTTTGTTTGGTTTTAATGAGCCCTTGAATTAAACGGCTGAAAAAACCACCTTGACTTGGTTTTTCTTGATACTCATCTTGTGTTTTAGCTTCGGTTTCTTTTACTGCTTGTGTATCTGAAACCGTTTCATGCACTTCGCTTTCACCTTCAAATTCAATAAGCTCTTCAAGCTCTTCGAATTCTTCTTCAGCGGCAGATTTATGATGCTCTTCTGCATGTAATTCCGCTTCAACAATCTCTTCAATTTGTGCTTCAAACTGTTGATGATGGTTAATGGAAGCTGCTTCTTCTTGAGTATAAGCGGTCGTATTTTCACTATTTTTTGCAAAATCTTCGGCAAAATCAACCGCTTGCGCTTGAGGCTCTTCCTCTTTCTGAGAGGCTGCTGCGGTATCGATAAGCGTAACGCTTTGTGATTTTTCTTCTTCGAAACTTTGCTCAATTTTTTCTTCTAATGTTTCGAGCTTTTCTTCGATTTCCTCTTCTAACTTTTCCGCAAAGGTTTCAAGCTGTTGTGCTTTCTCTTTTAAATGCTCGACCGCTTCTTCAAGGACAGAGTTTTCTGTCATTGAAGAATCTTGCTGAGTTTCTTCTTGTTTAGGCGTATCTTGAGCTACTTCTTCTTTTTTTCCAAAGCCAAGCCACGACCAAAAGCCTTTTTTCTTTTCTGACATAATCAATTCTCAATGAGTATAAAATGTATCAAGTTTACCAAAAAAATAGTTTTATGAGTATGAAAAGATCAAGAGATCTTAGACCGAAAACGGATATTGAATACTTGGGTGATATTCATAGCCTTCCACACGGAAATCATCAAGCGTTACCCATGTTTCTAAATCTTCTAACGATTTAATTTCAGGATTAATGATAAGTTTTGGTGCAGATAAAGGTTCTCTTTTTAACTGAACATCTCGCATTAGCTCAAGTTGATCTTCATAAATATGTGCATTAACAATTTTATGAAACGCTTGGCCGGCTTCATGTCCTGTAATTTGTGCCATTAATGCTAAAAAGGTATAGCATTGAATCATATTCCAGTTTAAACCTAAAGGAACATCCGCTGAACGTTGAGTGCTGTTAAGGTAAAGTTTACCGTCTAATAGTGAAAAATGATGGCTGTGTAAACATGGTCTTAAGCAACCTAATTCAAAGGCGCCAGGGTGATAAAAGGTATAAATCTCGCCACGGTTATCAATACCACGACTTAAATCATCAACAATTTGACGAAGTAAATCCACACTTCCGCCATTCGGTTTAGGGAAATTTCGACCAATCGCACCATAAACAAGCCCCATATCATCTTCGCCTTTACGGTGTGGATTGGCTAACCAAGCGCTATTTTCGTTAGCATTGGCATCCCACGATTTTGTACCTAAAGCACGAAAATCTGCTGCGCTACTATAACCACGAATATAGCCTAATAATTCAGCAATGGCTGCTTTCCAAAAGCTACGGCGTGTTGTAACAAGGGGAAATTCGCCTTTTTCAACATCATAGGTTAAATCGGCATTAATGACGGTTAAACAACGCTTACCAGTGCGTTCATTGGCTACCCATTTTCCTTCATTTACGATACGATGGCATAAATCTAAATACTGTTTCATTGAATCCTCAAGCAATTTTCTTTTATTTCAGGTAGAATTGTAACAGTTTTAGGAATTCTCAAAAAGTGAATAAGGAGTATGATATGAAAACCTTAATGAAATTTCTGTTAATTTGTGGTGTAACTATTCTTTCTGCATGTTCAAGTAATAAAACTCCAACCCGTTTAAGTGAATCGGAACTTGATCATAAATCTTATGCAATCGCTTATAGCGTGACTGGGCAAACTTATAAAGATAGAGTAACGCCGACCTATGATATTAACGCTTTTACACAAGGTGTTGATGATTGGTACTACAATCGTATTTCTTTACCTATTGAGCAAATTCAAGCCATGACGTTAAATCGCTTAGTAGATCATAAAGAATATGCCTATTATAGTGGTGTGATGTTTGCAGATGCCTTTAAGCGAAATGTTGATTATTTAGATAAAAATTGTTGGGGCTTATTACATAAGCCTAGTATGGTTCAAGCTATGGACGATGCAATGCATGATTTACAAAAAGGCAAAGTAAGAGACGATCAATATATTCGTGAAGGTGCGGATAAAATCATTCAACTTTGTGTAAAAACCATTGTTTATGATGAAAAGACTGAAGTAAAAACAAAGAAAGCAACAAAAAAATCAGTAAAGAAAGCAAAAAATAGTAAGTAAATAACAAAGGTAAGGACAGAGTCTAATATAGCTTGGCTCTGTCTTTTTTTATTTTGAACGTAAAAAAATCAGCCAATATGTTTTAAGCATACTGGCTGATTGTTTAAATTTAAGGGATTAACCTTGATATTTTTGGAAAACTAAACAAGCGTTTGTGCCACCAAAGCCGAAGCTATTAGACATTACGGTTGTTAATGCTTTATCTTGACGTTCTGTCACGATATTTAAGCCTTTTGCTTGCTCGTCTAATTCTTCAATATTGATGCTTGGAGCGATGAAACCATTATCTAACATCAATAATGAGTAGATAGCTTCGTGAGCACCTGCTGCACCCAGTGAGTGACCTGTCATTGATTTGGTTGATGAAATCGCTGGCGCATTTTCACCGAATACATTTTTGATTGCACCTAATTCTTTCACATCACCTACCGGTGTTGATGTACCGTGTACGTTGATATATTCGATTTTACCTTTAACCGTTGCCATTGCTTGTTTCATACAGCGTTCAGCACCTTCACCGCTTGGTGCAACCATATCGTAACCGTCTGATGTTGCACCATAGCCTACGATTTCAGCATAAATTTTCGCACCACGAGCAAGAGCGTGTTCAAGTTCTTCAACCACAACAACTGCACCACCACCTGCGATAACAAAGCCGTCACGGTTTGCATCGTAAGCACGAGAAGCTTTAGTTGGGGTTTCATTATATTTAGTTGAAACAGCACCCATTGCGTCAAATTCGGTTGCACACTCCCAAGATAGCTCTTCTGCACCACCTGCAAAAACCACATCTTGTTTGCCTAATTGGATTAACTCCATTGCGTGACCGATACAGTGTGCAGAGGTTGCACAAGCAGAGCTGATAGAGTAGTTCACACCACGAATTTTATAAGGGGTTGCCAAGCAAGCAGATACACTTGAAGCCATTGTTTTAGTCACAGCATAAGGACCAACTGCTTTTACACCACGCGGGCTACGCACAGCATCACAAGCCACTAATTGGCTATGTGCAGAACCTGTACCTGCACCGATAACTAAACCTGTGCGGTCGTTAGACACCTGTTCTTCTGTTAAACCTGAATCTTCAATCGCTTCTTTCATTGAAAGGTAAGCATAAGCCGCAGCATCGCCCATAAAACGATACACTTTGCGATCAATTAATTCCGCTGGATTTAATTTAATTGTCCCTGCAACTTGGCTACGCATACCCACTTCAGCAAATTCAGGCACAAACTCAATCCCTGATTTTCCTTCTTTTAATGAAGCTAACACTTCTTCTTTGTTATTACCGATACTCGAAATAATGCCGATACCTGTGATGACAACTCTTTTCATATTTAATCCTTATGATTAGAAAAATTTAAACTTTTCAGCTCTCATTTATAGTGAGATAAGCTAGAAAACTTGCCTATTCTACACAATTTTACGTTTTGTCTGAACTACTTTTCATGATTCTATTGGTGTGATCCGAGCTGTTCTTGGTAAATATCAAACTTCTATTGGCTTTAGCTTTACTTTTATGGCTAAACTGATAGAGTGTACTTCAAATTTTTAAATGAAGGAATCTAGCGTGAAAAACTGGGTATCAATCAACCCTTGTCAAATTAAAAATCAGGCAGAAACAGCAGCTTTGGTTTTAGATTTGAATACCCAAATGGGCAAAGCAGTAGAGCGGATTGATACGCTAGAACAGTTAAGAATGCACCGAGCGTTAGCATCGGGTAGCCCTCATTTTAAGCATGTCTTTTTACTTCTACCATTACTGATTCATTACAATATTCCTGAATTTCCGGCGTATGTTGAGAATGCTCCCCAAGGAATTGCTCATTTTAATTTAAATGCCTATCAACAACGTTTTTTTGACACAATAAGTGATCATCATGAAGAGCTGTCTGAACAACCTATGTTTGATGGTTTATATTCAATGGGGAGTACAGGCTCTATTACGCAGACAACTTTATCGGATTTGGATTTATGGCTATGCTATTCAGATAGTATGAGTAATGCTCAGTATCAATTAATGGAAACAAAATTAGCCAAACTCAAACAATGGGCTAAGAATTTAGGTGTGGAAGTTAATTTTTACTTGATGAATCCTCTTCATTTTAAGACAAACCACCATAATAGCCATGTGACCGAAGAACATAGTGGCTCAGCACAACATTTTTTCTTATTAGATGAATTTTATCGTTCAGCTATTCGTTTGGCGGGAAAAAGACTGCTCTGGTTGCATTTACCTGATGAGCTTTATAAACAAGCGGTAAATCATCCCTCTCTTGATTTATCTCAATGGATCGATTTTGGTGACTTTTCTTCACTCTCTACCGCAGAGTTTTTTGGCGCGAGTTTGTGGCAACTTTATAAGGGGATTGAAAGCCCTTATAAATCGGCGATTAAAATTCTGTTACTAGAAAGTTATGCGCAAACTTATCCTGAAACATCCCTAATTTCTAAAATTTTTAAACAGAAATTACTCGCTAAAGAAAAAGAAGAATACCACTTTGATCCTTACTTAGCGATGTTGGAACAGGTAACTACCTACCTAGAAAGTCGTAATGAATACTCACGATTAGATCGCTTGCGTCAATGTTTTTATCTTAAAGCCAATGAAGGTAAAACCTTATATAACTGGCGTGAATCTTGGATTAAAGGATTGATAGAACAATGGCATTGGCAAAAAGAGGATGTTAAGATTTTAAATAATCGTTCCCATTGGAAAATGAAGCAAGCAATGGCTCAACACAAAATGCTTGTAGAACAGTTATTACAAAGCTATCGGAATCTAATTAATTTTGCTCGAAAATTCCATATTGATCCGACTATTATGACAGCGGATACGGATATTTTAATGCGTAAATTATATTCCGTGTTTGAGGCTTTACCTGGCAAAGTAACACTAATCAATCCCAATATAGCTCCGAATTTATCTGAAAAAGCAATTTCTTTCATTGAAGTGAATGAAGGTATTAATACGAAAGCCGGTTGGTATATTGTGAATCAAACCCCAACAAGTGGTTATGATTCTGAGAAACGCTTTGTTCAATATAATAAAAATTTAAATAAACTGGTAGCGTGGGCTTATTTCAATGGTGTTATTACGGCAGAAACGACATTACACATTGTAAGCAATCATGTAGATTTAGTGAAGCTTCGTCAATTTATTACGGATCTTAGACTCTTTTTTCCCATCGCAGCGCCTCAAATTTCTAATGAAGAGCTACTTCATCCGAATGAAATTCGTAGCCTGATTTTGGCCATTAACTTAACAAATGATCCAACGGAGCATGGTTCAAATAATCGCCGTAGCTTCCATCAAAGTGATCTGTTTAATTTAGGCATTTCAGAGCAAAATTTGGTGGGAAGTATTAGTATCATCTATCGAAATATGTGGAATGAAATTCGGACTCACCATTTTGAAGGCGAAAATGCGATTTTGAATGCGCTAAAGGTCATTTCCAATAAAATTTATCGGGATTCTGCACCACCTCAATCTGTAAATGTATTTTGTTATAGCCAATTATTCCGAAGTGAATTGCGAGAAATTATTGCAGATTTAGTCCATCGTAGTATTTCTGTTCAAACCGGAACGGTTTATACAAAAGTATTTAATACATTAAAAGTGGATGGTAAAACGTGGCAATTTGTTTTTAACGATCAGAATGTACAAATAAAGCCTATTCAAGAACAAGCGGTCGAAAATGATCAAAAAAATGCAAATGTTCAAGGGGGAGGCATATCTTCACATTATCCAAAAGAGATCAATGAATTTGCCAGTGAAGGCTTTTTACAGTTTTTCTTTGAAGACAGTGATAATAATTGCTTTAATGTTTATGTATTAGATGAAAGAAACAATATGGAAAGTTATTCAACTTGCCAGGGCACAAAGGACGAGAAAATAAAAGAAATTAATCGCTTTTATGCCGAAAACGCACTTATGAATTTAGATGAAGGTATATTTAACCATCCTCAGTTTTATCAACTACTTAAGTTTGATGATAGAGTCGAAATCGTGCCATATCAAAGTAAGCAACATCGTGATTTTATGTTAAATAATACAAAATAGAAGTGTTTTGTATCATCAGATAGACCTAATTCCCTTAGGTCTATTTTTTTATTTGCCAATCACGCAAATGATATTGACTTTTATTTGTGATTTACATATATTTACGGAACTTTCTCAAATGAGAGTAATTTGTATTAAAGTTTTATTGTAGGACCCTCTAATTATGCAATTTACAAAAACAAAACTTTCTTTAGCAATGCTTGTTGCATTAACGCCTTTGGCTTATGCCGAAAATAGTGTAAACCTTGGCTTAATTAATGTTGTCACAGAAAATAGTGGCGCAAAGGCTAAAACAAATGCGGTAACCTTAAAAGATCTCAATAAATCAGCATCCTCTGATTTACGTAGTTTACTCAAAGAAGAACCATCAATTAACTTTGGTGGTGGTAATGGCGGTACATCTCAATGGGTAACGATTCGTGGTATGGGGCAAGATCAAATTGATTTTAAAGTTGATAATACTTCAAGCGACACTCCTATTTTCCACCATCAAAGTAGATTCATGTTAGATCCGAGTTTAATTAAACGTATTGATGTGCGTAAAGGTGCAGGATCTGCAAGTGCAGGTATTGGGGCAACAAGTGGCTCAATTGAAGCAACAACAGTCGATGCAAAAGATTTATTAAAAGAAGGTCAGGAATTTGGCTTTAAACTTAATGCAGGAGTAAGCAGCAATGAAGGTCATTCTCAAGGCGCAACAGTATACGGAAAATCTGGTGCTTTTGATGCTGTTTTAAGTGGTAACTGGCAAACCCTTGAAAATTATAAAGGGGGAAAAGGTTATTTAAATAAAGAAAATTCAGATACTGTCAAAAATAGCGCATTAGCACAACGTGGTTTATTAGCCAAATTTGGTATTGATTTTACCGAAAATCAGCGCGTAGTATTAAGTCATCGCCAAGAACACTATCATGGTGAGCGTGCATTACGTGAGGAGTTTGACTTTTCTCAATCTTATAAAGCAGGAACAAAAAAAGATCTTAAAAATGGTCAAACATTGAGTAATGTTTTTGCTGGAAAATCTCGTGGCAATGACACTTACTATATTTTAGATGCGAATGGTGCCTTCATTCCTTATGATGAAAATAATTCACCTCGTTACCGTATTACCAGTCAAGATACAACAAATTTAGAATGGCAAGGTAAAAATATGGGGGTTGTTACAGAAGCAAAAGCTAATGCTTATCGTATCGAAACATCTCGTAAAGAACCTTCCGAAAACAGCAGAACACGAGTATTAACTCACGGTATCAATTTAGATTTAGATTCTGAAATAGGTCAAAATCATTGGCTCAAATATGGGATAAATTATCGCCATCAAGAAGCAAAACCAAATGCGATTGAAGCGATTGCTAGAAATCGAAATTCTGGAAAAATGGTTCCAACAGGTGTAAAACGTAACCAAGAAAAAGATGACTTAGGTTTTTATCTTGAAGGAATCTGGGGCATGGGACCTGTTACTCTCACAACGGGTGCTCGTTATGATTACTTTAAGTTTAAAGCCAATAGTGGTAAAGATGTTAGCCATGCAGATTTTAATCCAAGTGTTGGCTTAATCTGGCAAGCATTAGATAACTTAAGTTTCAATACAAACTTAAATTACGCAAGTCGTAGCCCTCGTCTGTTTGAGGCTATGCTGGCTGGTAATACTTTAAGAGATGTTGCAGATAATCTTCGTGCAGAAAAAGCTCGCAATACGGAAATTGGATTTAATTATGATTTAACAGAAAATATCTCCTTTAACGGAAGCTATTTCTGGCAAAAAGTAAAAGATGCACATGCAATTAAAGATAATATGATTGTTAATTCTGCGCTTTTACGTAACCAAGGCTATGAATTAAGTGGTGCTTATACATTAGGTGGCTTTAAATTCCGAGTCGGTGTTGCAGAAAGTAAACCTGAAACGTTTACTTTCAATGATGCTAGTTTAGATAATGCTGTTTTTGCAGTAGCGACAGGGCGTACATGGACAACATTAATTTCTTACAAATTTGAAGCGACAAGTTTAGAGATTGGTTGGAAAGGACGCTTTGTTGAAGGCGAAACGGGCTCTCCAAGTCGAGGTTCTAGTTCCAATAGTGCTTCAATTAAACAAGCTGGATATGGTGTAAATGATTTCTTTGCTAGCTGGGATGCAAGTAAAAACTTAAAGCTTAATTTTGAAGTAAACAACGCATTTAACAAAAATTATAAAAGTCATAGCCAACGAGCTGGAGGCAATAGTTTAGTTGGTGCTGGTCGTGATTTCCGTGTAAATGTGAATTACACCTTCTAACCTATTCACTTAAATCTTTCAACCTCATATACCTCTCTCGGAGTATATGAGGTTTTTTCGTTTCTTCATCTTTGGGATTTGTGGCATAATTTCACTAGTTTTATTTGCGTTATTGGATAATCAATGCTTCCCGAATTAGGTTATTTTGCACTTCTATTGGCGGCAATGACTGCAACAAGCCAAGTCCTTTTTTCACTATGGGGCGAGATCCGAAAATCTCCGTCTTTTTTAGCGTTAAATCCCTTTTTCACCTTACTTCAAGCGGTAGCTTGCGGGCTTTCTTTTGCTTGTTTAGCAAATGCTTTTCTGACGGATGATTTTTCTGTCATTTATGTTGCACAGCATTCCAATAGTCAATTACCTGATTTTTTCAAATTTGCAGCAAGCTGGGGTGGACACGAAGGTTCAATGCTCTTTTGGCTTACCGCTTTAACATTATGGTCTGGTGTTTTTTGCATTTTTTCACGAAAAATTGACCGCTTGTTTGCCAATCGAACATTAGCGATGTTAGCGTTGATCTCGCTTGGTTTTATGCTCTTTATCTTGTTGGTGTCTAACCCTTTTGAGCGCAGTTTCCCGCCGCCTCCGGAAGGAAGGGATCTCAATCCTATGTTGCAAGATGTGGGATTAATCTTCCACCCTCCGCTACTTTATTTAGGCTACGTTGGGTTTGCCGTCAGTTTTGCGATGGTAGTGGCAGGATTACTGTCCGGCATTTTTGATGCGGCAATCGCACGTTGGATTCGCCCTTGGGCAATGCTTTCGTGGGGCTTTTTAACTGCTGGTATCATTTTAGGTGCTTGGTGGGCATATTATGAACTCGGCTGGGGTGGTTGGTGGTTTTGGGATCCGGTTGAAAATGCCTCGCTTATGCCATGGCTTTTAGGTACTGCACTTATTCACTCGTTAATTGTGAGCGAACAGCGTGGTATTTTTAATTATTGGACGATTTTACTTGCCATTTTTGCGTTTGCATTAAGTTTGCTCGGTACTTTTATCGTCCGCTCCGGTGTTTTAACCTCCGTTCACGCTTTTGCCGTTGATCCTGATCGCGGTATGGCGTTATTAATTTTGTTTTTTAGCCTAAGTTTTATTGCCCTTGCACTTTTTGCATTAAAAACTAGGCTTTGGCAAGGGGAAGTTCGTTTCTTTTTGTGTTCAAAAGAAACGGCATTTTTACTGCTCAATGGTTTATTTTCGGTGGCAACTTGCGTTGTTTTATTAGGGACTTTTTATCCTATGATCTTTACCGCAATGCAATGGGGATCAATATCCGTAGGCGCACCTTATTTTAATACGCTGTTTATGCCACTTACATTGTTGTTGATGTGTGTGATGGGCATTGCTACGGTATTACGTTGGAAAAATGCTTCTAGTCGGGCTATTGTCAAAAAATTGTGGTTATTGCCTGTGGCAATGTTGTTGGCATTAGGATTGATTTATCATACCATTTCTCAACATCACGTATTTCAAGTTGAAGTTTTACCAGCCGTGTTTATCACGTTAGCGATTTGGTTGATTTTAACGCATATCCCTTATTCGCAAACAATGTGGAAAATAAAACCGCTTGCGATGCGCTTAGCACATATAGGCTTTGCTGTTTGTATTATCGGCGCTATGATGAACAGTTATTATGGTGATGAAATCGGCGTTCGTTTGAAACCTCAACAAACGGCAACGTTAGCCGGCTTTGAGTTTAAATACCAAGATTATCAAGATGTGATTGGCGACAATTACACTGCTGAACGTGCCATTTTTACCATTGCAAAAGATAATCGCACGCTTGCTGAAGTAAAACCGGAGCGCCGTTATTACGATATTCGCACAATGACAATGGCTGAAGTCGGTTTATATCATCAAGGGCTGAATGATATTTATATTGTCATGGGAGATAAGTTCGGTAATTTAGAATATGCCTTTCGCTTACATTATAAACCTTATGTGGGAGCATTATGGCTTGGTGGTGTGATGATGATTTTTGCTGCTTTATTGGCGCTTTTAGGCTATCGGAAACGTTAAAGGAAGAGTAATGAAAAAAGTATTATTGTTTATCCCTCTGTTTTTTTTGATCGGTATTGTTGCTTTTTTAACAGTACCTTTAATGAATAAAGATGCGCTATCTCCCACAGAAGATTGGCAAGATAAGCCTTTTCCGGAATTTGTCGGTAAAAATTTGCTCGATCCTAATGCTAGAATAACAAATTTGAGCTTGCCACAAGAGCCTTATATTTTGAATGTATGGGGAAGTTGGTGTACGTGGTGTATTAAAGAATTTCCAATTTTATTGAAATTAAAAGCCCAAGGTGTACCGATTGTCGGTTTAACTTATAGCGATCAACCAAATGATGCCCAAGAGGCTCTTAATCGTTGGGGAAACCCGTTTACGCTCGTGATTGATGATTACGAAAAAGGATTTTTAATTCAGACCTTAAAAGTGTCTTCAGCACCTTCCAGTTATTTGATTGACAGACACGGGATCGTTCGCTATCAGCAAAAAGGCTATAATCCTGATTTTGAAAAAGATTTTCTACCTCGGTTAGAAGCCTTACGTAAAGCACCTTAAAAGGGAATAAAAGGAATAATAGATGAAATTTTGGCAAAAAATACTCTTTTTTCTACCGCTTGTTTTTAATGTAGCGCAAGCCGAAATGGTAGATACTTTCCAATTTCATAATGAAGCCGATCGTATTCGTGCGGTGAATTTAGCCAAATCTTTACGTTGCCCACAATGCCAAAATCAAAACCTCGTGGAGTCTAATGCAACCACGGCTTATAAGCTACGTTTAGAAGTGTATGAAATGGTTAATCAAGGGAAATCAGACCAAGAAATCATTGATACAATGACACAGCGTTTTGGGCATTTTGTGAATTATCAACCGCCGTTTAATCCACAAACGTGGCTATTGTGGGGATTTCCGATAGGATTATTGGTGGTGCTTTTTTGGACGATTTTATGGCGAACCTATCATAAAAAACATGACCAACAGGCTGGGAAAAATGAAAACACGTGAACAATTAAATACAGAAACTTACCAACAAGCGGTTAAATTTGCACAATCTTTTGCCGAAGATCTTAAAACGGAATATCTGAATGAAGCAACAGCGCGTTATCAGTTTGAACAATCTTATAGCGAGCCTGTTTCGCAAAAAAAAGAGAAATTATCACCGCTTGTGATGTTATTGATGTTTGCTATGTTACTTGTGATGAGTGGCGCAATTTACTGGCAATCCGGACGTTATCAGATTGTGCAAAAAGGCGAACAGATGCACCAAGCCTTTCAAGTCCAATTCGATTTAGAACAAAAAGAGCAAAAAAATGAGCGCTACATTCTAAATTTGCAAGATCGTTTACGTCAAAACCCTAATGATGGTAACTTGTGGTATGAACTAGGGCAGGCTTATGCGCTAAATAACGATTTTACGTCAGCTTTAATTTGTTATGACAATGCGCAGAAGGTTTTAGGCGAAAAAGCTGCCATTTTAGGGGCAATGGCAACGGCAGATTACTATCAACATAAACAGACACTTACCGAGCAAGCCGAGCAGTGGATTGAAAAGGCATTAGCTTTAGATGCCAAAGAGGGTTCGAGTTTATTGCTGCTTGCCTCAAATGCTTTTCGCAACAAAGATTACACAAAGGCAATTGATTATTGGCGGAAAGTGCTAGATAGCGAAAATGAATCCATTGACCGCCGAGCGGTAATTCAAAGCATTCAAATGGCGCGTCAAATGCAGTATAACTAATGGAATAGTAGACAATATAATTTCTAATTTTTTGGAAAGCTATACTTGTATGCTATAAATAGCTACTAAAATTTTGGCTCTCTTTCGTTCGCCACTTCAGCTTTTAATTTACCAATAAGACGTTCATTTGCGGGTGGGAACTGCCCTTCATCCAATTCTGATTGTGCAATCCAAAAACCTTCTTGCCCTTCTCGTCCAAAAGGTTCGCCAACCCATTCTTCAATCAGATAAAAGAAAAATTCGATCACTTTTGTCGGATACTCAAAACTAAAATGTTCATAAGGGAAGGCGCTTAATACTTGAATGCCAATTTCTTCTTCTAATTCTCTTGCGACCGCTTCTTCTGGTGTCTCACCTGGATCGACCTTACCACCAGGGAATTCCAATGCTTGAGCAAAATCTTGCCCTTCTAAGCGTTGTGTGAGATAAATTTGCCCAAATTCATTGCGAATAATCCCTGCTGCAACTTGAACAATGGGTTTAGACATATTGTGCTTCCTGTATATATTGGTTAAGTTGTTGGTAAATCGTTGAGATAACATTATCCCAGGTTTGACTTTCATTTTGTCGAAAGAGTTTTACACTGTTATACCAAGGACTTTCGTTTCGATCAAGTAGCCAACGAAAATCAGGGTGGTAACTCAGCATAATCCACGTTGGTTTTCCCATTGCTGCGGCCAAATGCGCAACAGAGGTATCAACACTAATGACCAAATCCATTTGTGCAATTAACGCAGCAGTATCAGAAAAATCATGTAACTCGTTATGCCAAAAATAAAGGGAACCGTAACGCTGCGCTTGATTAAGATCTTGCTCAGTTACCACCTTTTGCAAACAATGAAACTCTGCCTCAAGTTGAAATAATTGGGCAAAACGTTCAAATGAAAGGCTACGAATATGATCGCGATCATGCTTTACTGAACCAGACCACACTACGCCAATTTTAGGGCGTTTACAAGCGGTTATTTTCCTCTGCCATTTTGCTAAATCATTAGGAAGAGCTTGTAAATAAGCCTCAGGAGACGGAATGTTTTCTAATGTTGTGCCAAAGTAATGCGGTAAGCTCATCATTGAAACATAATAGCTAAGATTACTAATGCTACTGCCATTTGCGGCACTTTCCACGCCATAACGGGCTAAATTAGCGTTTAGGAGTTCTTCCAATGGTTGATGATTAACCACAACCACATTCAAACCTCGTTTTTTTGCTTCAATAGCGTAACGAACAAATTGAATATTGTCGCCCAAACCTTGTTCTGCATAAATGAGTAAACGAGCTTGCCCTATCTCTTCCCCAGTCCAACGAGGAATCGGCCAACCTGGATCTTGGAAAGTAGCAACATCTGTTTTAAAGCGCCATTCATAGGCTGCCCACCCCTCTGGGTAGCGTCCTAATGCATTCAAAATAAATGCTTTATTACACCACCCCATTGCAAAATCAGGTACAAGCGCTAAGCAACGTTCTTCTTCCTTTAAAGCAAGCTCATATAATCCGAGATGTTTAAGTAAATCTGAACGATTATGTATTGCGGCAATATGTTCCGGATAATCAATCAAAAAGCGGTCAAATTGTTTGAGCAATGTCCACATTTTCGCAGGCGAATCTGCTTCATTTCGCCATTGCATAAGTTGCTGAAATCGTTGTTCTAATGTTTGTTCTGCTGTATTCATAAGATAAAACAACGGTTCGATTTCGCAAAAAAGAGAAAAATCGAACCGCTTATTCTGTTTACTGATTGTTACGCATATTTCGCTTTGCTGCCATGGCAGTGTTTATATTTCTTACCAGAACCACAAGGGCAAGGATCATTACGACCGATATTTAAATTTGCCAATTGCTCTTCTGTTAAGTTTTCTAACTGCTCTTCTTCAGCAGAAGTTTCATAGTGAGAAGCCTCTGCCTGTGCTGCTTCTGCTTGTTGACGCTGAGCTTCTTCCACTTCTTCCTGACTACGTACTTGGATACGACTTAAAACACTAATAACGTTCATTTTTAAGTGATCCAACATTTCAGTGAACATTGCGAAAGATTCTTTCTTATATTCATTTTTCGGATCTTTTTGACCATAACTGCGTAAATGAATCCCTTTACGTAAGTAATCCATCGCTGAAAGATGTTCTTTCCAAAGCTCATCAAGGGTTTGTAATACGATGCCTTTTTCAAAATTACGCATCACTTCTGTGCCAACAATCGCTTCTTTCGCTTGGTATTCTTCTTTCGCAAGATTAATAATACGTTCACGTAATGTTTCTTCGTGAAGATCATTTTCTTCTTCTAACCAATGTTTAACCGGTAATTTCATGCCAAATTGGCGTTCTAAGCGTTGCTCTAAACCTTCAATATCCCACATCTCTTCAATAGATTGCGGTGGAATATATTGGTCAATCACGCTGTTAAATACATCATCACGAATCGTGTTGATCATTGGCGAAACATCATCTGTTTCAAGTAAGTAGTTACGTTGCTCGTAAATAACTTTACGCTGTTCATTAGCCACATCATCGTATTGAAGAAGATGTTTACGACCATCAAAGTTGTGCGCTTCTACTTTCGCTTGTGCAGATGCAATCACTTTCGTTAATAATTTTGACTCCATCGCTTCGCCTTCTTCTGTAAAGGCTTTACGCATCATATTGAGCTTACCTTCGTTGAGGTAAATACGCATTAACGCATCATCAAGTGAGAGGTAGAAACGTGATGAACCTGGGTCGCCTTGACGGCCTGAACGACCACGTAACTGGTTGTCGATACGGCGAGATTCATGGCGTTCTGTACCGATAATATGTAAACCGCCGGCAGCCATTACGATATCGTAACGTTCTTTCCAAGCTGCTTTAATCGCTTCAATTTGCTCTTCAGTTGGGTTCTCAAGTTTCGCAATTTCGGCTTTCCAGTTACCACCTAAGACAATATCCGTACCACGACCAGCCATATTGGTGGCGATAGTTACCGCTCCCGGTAAGCCTGCATCGGCAACAATTTCAGCTTCTTGAGCGTGGAATTTCGCATTTAATACGTTATGAGCAATACCTGCTTTGGTTAATTCTTCAGAAAGTAGCTCTGATTTTTCCACCGATGCCGTACCCACGAGTACAGGCTGATTACGCTCAATACATTCGCGAATATCTTTAATGATAGCGGCAAATTTTTCCGGCTCGCTCTTAAACATTAAATCAGTATGATCTTTACGTAACACGGGTTTGTTCGTTGGAATAACCACCGTATTTAAACCATAAATTTGTTGGAATTCAAAGGCTTCCGTATCTGCTGTTCCCGTCATACCTGCTAATTTTTCATAAAGACGGAAATAGTTTTGGTAAGTGATTGAAGCCACTGTTTGGTTTTCGCCTTGAATGTTCACACCTTCTTTTGCTTCAATGGCTTGATGTAAACCATCAGACCAACGGCGCCCTGCCATGGTACGACCGGTATGTTCGTCAATAATTACGATTTCGCCATTTTGAATAATGTAATCAACATTTTTCTCAAATAATTTATGTGCACGAAGTGCTGCGTAAGTGTGGTGTAATAATGAAATACGTGCAGGTTGATATAAACTCTCCCCTTCCTGCATTAAACCCATTTGAGTTAAGATTTTTTCAACCTTAACCATACCACGCTCGGTTAAATGCGCTTGTTTGTTTTTAAGATCAAGGGTGTAGTCGCCTTCGCCAGTATATTCTTCACTGTCTTCTTTTTCTTGGAAAACTAAATGTGGAATAACCTGATCAATCGCTTGATAAATTTGTGTCGCATCTTCTGAAGGACCTGAAATAATCAACGGTGTACGGGCTTCGTCAATTAAGATAGAGTCCACTTCATCCACTAAGGCATAATGTAACTCACGTTGGAAGCGGTCATTTTTATCGTGTGCAAGGTTATCACGTAAATAATCGAAGCCTAATTCGCTGTTTGTTGAGTAGGTAATATCCGCACGGTATGCTACACGTTTCTCTTCAGGTGCCATACCCGGTACGTTTACGCCAACCGTTAAACCTAAAAACTCAAAGAGTGGACGGTTAGTTTCAGCATCACGGCGAGCAAGATAATCGTTTACAGTAACGACATGCACACCTTTACCCGTTAAAGCATTTAAATAGCACGGTAATGTTGCAGTTAAAGTTTTACCTTCCCCTGTACGCATTTCTGCGATGTTACGTTCTGTTAAAACCATACCACCAATTAACTGCACATCAAAATGGCGCATACCCATAACACGCTTACTTGCTTCACGAACGGTAGCAAATGCTTCCGGTAACATCGCCGCAAGCGTTTCGCCATTCGCTAAACGTTGTTTAAATTCAGCGGTTTTGCCTTGTAATTCTGTATCCGTTAATTTTTCAAATTCCGGTTCTAATTTATTGATTTTATTAACTGTTTTTCTTAAACGTTTTAATGTGCGATCATTACTTGAGCCGAAAATAGCGGTTAAAATTTTTGAAATCATTGAGTATCCTTTGTAAATCTTAATAAATTATTTTGTTGCAGGCAGAACATTCTAACGTCCTACCTTTAAGGTAAATCCAGTATGATGCATCGACTATTAAGAAGACAATGTAGGGATGCCACGCTGGCATCCAACCATTTTAGTATTATGGAAAGTTTATATTCACGGGCGCCAGCGTGGCGCCCCTACTGCACTCTTTACAATATGAAAAGAGATTAAATTCATACATTTGTTACATCATACTGGGTAAATAAGTCACTTAAGAAAACACCGGACCGGCACGAATAGGCTGATTAGGATTGCCGTCAAAATAATAAGATTTTGCAAAAAATTCTGTAAAAACAACCGCTTGTTGTACTAATACAGGAGATTCTTGCTTAAGTTCGGAAAGAAAAAAGATATGCTGTTCTTGCTCGCATTCTTTAACAGAATAAGCCACAAGAGATTGATTGATAACGGTTGGTTCACATTCCACCGTTTGCGCCTGAATTTCAGGTAACGCAAAAATCGCAAGTATTCCGAGGAAAAATTGCGATAAAAATGGTTTACGATGAAAGTGTTTAAATAAATACATGCTCAATATCGTTAAAAATCTCTGGCGCGATTATACGTGAAATTCACAATAATAGCCAAAATATTGCGGTCAAGTTATGTAAAATCAAGTGAAGATAGGCTTATTTTGTCAATCCCTTTAAGATAGAGCAATCTGGGCTATCATTGCCACAACAACTTTTACTCCAGCTTTTCAGCAAAGAAAGCATATTCTGCAAATCTTGAATTTTTTGTTCCAACTCCACAATATGCTGTTCAGTGATCTGTTTCACTTCACGACTTGTTCGGCTTGGATTATCATTTAAAGCTAATAAGACCATAATTTGTGCCAAAGAAAAGCCGACTTTACGTGCATTATAAATAAAGCGCAGCTGTGCTAAATCTCTCTCCGAATAAATACGATACCCTGCCTCTGAACGGTGTGCTTCAGGCAATAAACCTGCTTTTTCATAATCTCGAATTTGCTTGGCTGAAAGCCCTGTTTGTTTCGCAGCTTGACTAATATTCATTTTTTACTTGACCTTAACCTAGTGTTAAGGTTTAGCATACACAACAAATCTCAGTTTGTCATTTTTTATTATGAGGAGTTTACGATGGCAATTACATTAAAATTAGACAGTTTACATTGCGGCAACTGTGTTAAAAGCGTAGAAAAAGCGTTATCCGCTGTTGAAGGTGTGGAAAAAGTAAACGTAACGTTAGAACCACAACAAGCAATTATTGAAGGTAATGTTTCAGCACAAACCTTAATTGAAGCGGTTGAAGATATTGGGTTTGAGGCAAGTGTTTAAAGGGCGCGGTGTACCCATTACATCAATATTTTTTGTAGGGGCAAATTACATTTGCCCCGAAATATAATGCCTGCCCTCTCCCTCCGAAAATCCTTGACGGATTTTCTCCACCCTTTCCCGCAAGCGGGAGAGGGGAAGAATAGGTATCGTAGATAATTCAAAAAACTTAGCTTACAACGTACCGATAAAGGCATTTCAGCAAACGCTGAAAAAATTGGTTATTCAGAGCTTTACTCATCTTTCCCTCGCCCGCTTGCGGGAGAGGGTGGAGAAAAATGTGAAACATTTTTCGGAGGGAGAGGGAATTACGAAAAAATAAACTCACTCAACGGAGAAAATATGTCCCATTCTGAAACCCAACTTTTGATTGGCGGTATGCATTGTGCGGCTTGTGTTCGCCGGGTAGAAAAAGCATTACTGAAAGTCGAAGGTGTCAATTTTGCTTCCGTTAATCTTGCGGATCAAACCGCTTTTGTTGAGGGGAATGCGTTACCTCAAAATATGTTACAAGCGGTCGAAAAAATCGGATTTTCTGCAGAATTACTGGAGAGCGAGGAAGAACGCCGAATTAAACAACAAGCCCAAACACAAGCAACGATTTCCCATAAAAAACAGCAATTTATTTTTGCATTAGTGGGCGGTTTTTCCATTATGGCGATAGGTATGCTGATTGGTATGAATGTCAATGCCGATAATCACTTGTGGTGGTTCGTCATTGCTTTTCTCAGCCTTGCCATTATGTTTTTTAGCGGTAGAGATTTTTTCAAAGGCGCTTGGACAAGCCTGAAAAATCGTTCGGCAAATATGGATACCTTAGTTGCCTTAAGCACCGGTGTGGCGTGGCTTTACTCTTTCGGCTTGCTGATTTTCCCTCAACCTTCTGCGCACGTCTATTTTGAAGCAAGTGTAATGATCATTGGCTTTATCAATTTAGGTAAATATCTTGAACTAAAAGCCAAACAACGATCTTCACTCGCTTTAGAAAAATTGCTCGACTTAGCCCCAAAACAAGCGGTCATTTTTGAAGATAATGTTGCAAAAACTATTCCGGTAAAAGGCATTAAACCTCAAATGCGCATTCAAGCATTAGCAGGGGATCGCCTTGCCGTTGATGGTGTGCTGGAAAGCGGTAATCTTTGGGTTGATGAATCAATGCTCACGGGCGAAGCCTTGCCGATTGAGAAAAAAGTGGGCGATAAAGTTCGAGCCGGTACACTCATTCAAGATGGTGCAGGAATTTACATTGCCGAACAAGTTGGCTCTCAAACTGCATTAGCGCGGGTAATTAACGCTGTTCGCCACGCTCAAAGTAGTAAACCGCCATTGGCTCAGTTTGTCGATAAAATCGCCAGTGTTTTTGTACCTGTTGTGGCCAGTATTGCGCTACTCAGCAGCCTAATTTGGTTAGCATTAGGGCAAGATTTTGCCTTCGCACTTGCGATTTTTACAACGGTGCTGATCATTGCTTGCCCTTGTGCTCTCGGCTTAGCCATTCCACTTTCTACCATTGCCGGCGTGGCTCGTTCAGCTGAATTTGGTGTGCTTGTTCGAAATATCGAAGCGCTACAAGCAAGTAGTGAGATTGATACCCTTGTTTTTGATAAAACCGGCACGCTCACCACAGGAAAAATGCAAGTCACACAAATGCAAACCGTTGGAAATGTTCAAGCCGATGTTGTGCTCTCTTTAGCCAAAAGCTTAGAAAAACACGCATCCCACCCGATAGCCAAAGCGATTGTTAATTACGCTGAACAGGCGGCAGATCTTGATATTGAGCAAGTTCAAATTGTAAAAGGGCTAGGCATTAGCGGATATTTTGATGGTCATAAAGTTAAAATCGGTAATCTTAAATTTATGGAAAATGCTGCTTCTCAATTTGATGTTTCTCTAGAAGAACACGGCACCGTTGTTTACATCAGTATCAATGAACAGGCAACAGGTTATTTTGCAATTTCAGATCAACTACGAGAAGAGAGCAAAGCGATGATCCAGCAATTCCAAACCAATGGTTATCAATGCTGGATGCTTACCGGTGATCGCCAATCTACCGCAGAGTATTTTGCCCAACAATTAGGTTTAGATGGCGTAATTGCAGATGTGCTACCAGAGCAAAAAGCGGAGAAAATCCAAGCACTTCAAGCTGGAGGGAAAAAAGTAGCAATGGTAGGCGATGGTATCAATGATGCACCGGCACTTGCGCAAGCAAATGTGGGAGTGGTTATGCAAAATGGTTCTGAAATTGCAATCGAAACCGCAGATTTATCACTTATGCAGCAAGGACTAGCGCCTTTAGCCCAAATACTGCCATTCTCTAAACGTGTTTTGGCAAATATGAAGCAAAGTTTGCTGGGCGCATTTATGTACAATGTGATCGCAATCCCGATTGCAGCCGGCGTACTTTATCCTTTTACCGGCACACTGTTAAATCCAATGATTGCGGCAATTGCGATGACACTTTCGTCAATTACGGTCGTGTTAAATAGTCAAAGATTATTAAGATAGCTAAAAGCCCTCGTTAATGAGGGCTTATTTATCCACCAAATTTACGATTCATCGCATCAAACAATACTGTTGGCAAAATACGTCTTAGCCACCAAAATAATTTGGTCGGGAAAGTAACTTGATAACGTGCTTTTGGTTTTTCGGCATTAAGTGCCTGTAAGCAAGCCTCCGCACAAGCTGAAGCCGGCAAAGCAAAGGGGTTAGCATTACCCTTGGTGGTTAAG
Organism: Actinobacillus porcitonsillarum; assembly: GCF_003101015.1. Classification (NCBI taxonomy): domain Bacteria; kingdom Pseudomonadati; phylum Pseudomonadota; class Gammaproteobacteria; order Pasteurellales; family Pasteurellaceae; genus Actinobacillus; species Actinobacillus porcitonsillarum. The sequence goes on from NZ_CP029206.1 coordinate 2,251,459, forward strand.
CGTTGATATTGCGATTGGTTCAAGTGTTTTAAGAAGGAATTTTCCACATCAATATACTTTTCCAACTTCTCAACAGAATTAGGGCGGAAGCGGCTTTGAATAGGACCCGGTTCAATCAGGCTAATATAAATGTTCGAGCCATATAGCTCACAACGTAAAGTATCCGCCATGCCTTCAAGGGCAAATTTTGTGGCATTGTAAGCGCCACGATAGTGCATTGCGGCAAATCCTAAAATACTGCTGGTAACTAAAATTCTGCCGTGATCTTGGCGGCGAAAGATTTTGAGTGCGTGGTTCATCACTTCCCAAACGCCAAAAACATTGGTCTCAAAAATCTCTCGTAATGCTTCTCTTGGAATATCTTCCACACAGCCCGGTTGCCCGTAGCCCGCATTGCAAAAAACCGCATCTAATTGACCGCTTGCATTGATATATTCAAACGCTGCTACAATTTGGCTTGAATTGGTAACATCAAGCTGAATACACTCAAAACCTTCTTGTTGTAATCTTTGAACATCTTCGGCTTTTCGGCAACTGGCAATAACTCGCCAGCCCTGTTGTTTTAGCAGCACCGCTGTCGCATAGCCAATACCGGAAGAACAGCCTGTAATTAAGATCGTTTTCATTTTTTATCTAACGAATAAAACTGACAAAACTTGTTGGGTCTTCAGCTTCTCGAGCCAAAGAAATACCATCATCTTCTTTTGGCGAACCGATAAGAAGTAACCCGATAATTTTATCGCCTTCAGTACAATCGAAAGCGTGGCGAATTGCCGTACCTTCAACCCATTTTTTACTGATCCAAACGGTTTCAAAACCTTGCGCATTAGCCGCTAATTGCATTGCATAGGTTGCACAACCGGCAGTAACAATTTGCTCCCAAGCGGGTACTTTTGGCGATTGATGATCAATTTTCGCTACAATACCAATAACCATTGGGGCTTGGCTAGAAAGCTTATCTGCTTTTGCCGCATTTTTTTCGTCCATTTCAAATTCAATAGCGGCGGCATTTAAATACTCACGTAATTTGCCCATACCACTTTTTTCAATCACAACGAAATGATAAGGCTTCATTTTTCCATGATCCGGCGCGCGTAAAGCCGCTTTTAGAATATGTTGTAGCTGCTCTTCATTTGGTGCAATATCGCCAAATTGTTTATTAGAACGGCGGCGTTGTAATAAATCTAAAATTTCCATTATTTCTCCGTTTCTTATAATAAGAATAGGCTGATTAAAGAAAGATCAATCAGCCTACTTTTACGATGACATCTTAAATTTTGGTTTTATCGCGAACCGCACCTTTATCCGCTGAAGTCGCAAAATGTCCGTACACTTTTAGTGCAAAAGAGACTTCACGCTGACGGTTTGCTGGTTTCCAGCCTTTCGCATCTTGTTCTGCACGGCGTTGAGCAAGCTCAGCTTCAGGCACAACCAGTTCGATTTTACGGTTTGGAATGTCAATTTCAATGGTATCGCCATCTTTAACGACACCAATCAAACCGCCTGCGGCTGCTTCCGGTGAACAGTGTCCGATAGACAAGCCTGATGTACCGCCGGAGAAACGCCCATCCGTTAATAACGCACAAGCCTTGCCTAAGCCCATGGATTTTAAATAGCTGGTCGGATAAAGCATCTCTTGCATACCCGGCCCGCCTTTTGGACCTTCGTAGCGGATAACGACCACGTGTCCTGCGCGCACTTTTCCGCCTAAAATCCCTGCAACCGCATCTTCTTGGCTTTCAAATACAATGGCTTCGCCTTTGAATTTTAAGATTGATTCGTCCACTCCTGCGGTTTTTACGATACAACCGTCTAAGGCAATATTGCCCGACAACATCGCTAAGCCTCCGTCTTGGCTGTACGCAAACTCTTTGCTACGAATACAACCGTTTTGGCGGTCATCATCAACGCTATCCCAACGGGTATCTTGTGAGAAGGCTTTAGTGGTGCGAATACCTGCTGGACCTGCACGGAAGAATTTATGTACCGCTTCATCTTTGGTCAGCATAATGTCGTACTTCGCAATTTGTTCCGCAAGGCTTAAGCCTAACACCGTGCGAGTTTGATTGTTCAATAACCCTGCACGATCTAGCTCGCCTAAAATTGCCATAATCCCACCTGCACGGTGTACATCTTCCATATGGTATTTCGCTGTATTTGGTGCAACTTTGCTTAAGCAAGGTACTTTACGAGAAAGGCGATCAATATCCGCCATCGTGAAATCCACTTCCGCTTCTTGTGCTGCGGCAAGTAAGTGTAAAACCGTATTAGTTGAACCGCCCATGGCAATATCTAGGCTCATTGCATTATCAAATGCCGCTTTGGTTGCAATAGAACGTGGCAATACAGACAAATCATCTTGCTCGTAATATTTTTTGCACAGCTCAACAATTTGCGTACCGGCATCTAAGAATAACTGTTTGCGGTCAGCGTGCGTTGCAAGGCAAGAGCCGTTGCCTGGTAAACTTAAACCGAGAGCTTCTGTTAAGCAGTTCATTGAGTTTGCGGTAAACATACCTGAACAAGAACCACAAGTTGGGCAAGCAGAGCGCTCAATCGCATCAACATCGGCATCAGACACATTTTTATCTGCACTCTGCACCATCGCATCGACTAAGTCTAATTTGATAATTTGGTCGGATAGCTTGGTTTTCCCTGCTTCCATCGGACCGCCGGACACAAAAATCGTCGGAATATTTAAACGCAATGCCGCCATTAACATTCCCGGGGTGATTTTGTCGCAGTTTGAAATACACACCATCGCATCGGCACAGTGCGCATTCACCATATACTCCACGCTGTCGGCAATTAAATCACGGCTTGGTAGAGAATAGAGCATACCGCCGTGTCCCATCGCAATACCGTCATCAACCGCAATGGTGTTGAACTCTTTTGCCACACCGCCTGCTTTCTCAATTTGCTCGGCGACAAGTTGCCCCATATCTTTTAAGTGCACGTGTCCCGGTACGAACTGGGTAAAGGAGTTCACCACCGCAATAATCGGTTTACCAAAGTCATTTTCTTTCATTCCCGTTGCACGCCATAATGCACGCGCACCTGCCATATTGCGACCTTGTGTGCTGGTCGCTGAACGTAATTTAGGCATATCTAATCACTCCAAGTATCTAATGTTGTGTGCTAAAAAATAAAGCTATTCTACTGTAAATTTAATTTAAGCGGTAAAATTTTGCGGATTTTTTGCAAAAAAGAAGGCTCTCAATGAGAGCCTTTTGAATAGATGAAATTAACGCCACGCTTTATATTGGTTGATTAAGCCATTCGTTGAACTATCGTGGCTTGCGATTTCTTCATTGCCTTGAAGTTCAGGTAAAATGCGGTTTGCTAACTGTTTACCTAATTCTACGCCCCATTGGTCGAAGCTGTAAATGTTGAAGATAACACCTTGTACAAAGATTTTATGTTCATACATTGCAATCAACGCCCCAAGCGTAAATGGTGTGATTTTTTGAACCAAAATTGAGTTAGTCGGTTTATTGCCGGTAAAGACTTTAAACGGTACGATTTCTGCAACATCTTCTAATTTTTTACCCGCTTGTAAGAACTCTTGTTCTACCACTTCTTTTGATTTACCGAACGCAAGTGCTTCTGTTTGAGCAAAGAAGTTTGAAAGCAGTTTAGCATGGTGGTCGCCAACCGGATTATGTGTTTGTGCCGGTGCGATAAAATCACAAGGGATCAATTTCGTACCTTGGTGAATTAACTGGTAGAAAGCGTGTTGTCCGTTTGTTCCCGGTTCACCCCAAACGATCGGACCGGTTTGATAGGTTACCGCTTTGCCATCACGACCAACAAATTTACCATTAGACTCCATATTCCCTTGTTGGAAATAAGCGGCAAAACGGTGTAAGTATTGATCGTAAGGTAATAGTGCTTCGGTTTCTGCACCTAAGAAATTACAGTTCCAAATGCCAATCAGTGCTAATGTTGCCGGAATATTTTGTTCAATTGGCGTGTTGCGGAAATGTTTATCCATTTCGTGCGCACCGTCTAATAACTGCTCAAAATTCTCAAAACCGATAGATAGCGCAATAGATAAACCGATTGCAGACCAAAGAGAATAGCGACCGCCAACCCAATCCCAGAATTCAAACATGTTGTTGGTATCAATACCAAATTTAGCCACTTCTGAAGCATTAGTTGAAAGTGCCGCAAAGTGTTTTGCAACCGCTGATTCATCTTTTGCGTGGCTTAATAACCATTCACGAGCGGTCAAAGCGTTTGTCATGGTTTCTTGAGTGGTAAAGGTTTTAGAAGCTACCAACACAAGCGTGGTTTCAGGATTTACTTTTTTCAACGTTTCCGCAATATGAGTACCATCTACGTTTGATACAAAGTGCATTGTGAGATGATTTTTATATGGACGTAACGCTTCTGTTACCATATAAGGACCTAAATCCGAACCACCGATCCCAATGTTAATCACATCAGTAATCGCTTTGCCGGTATAACCTTTCCATGCGCCTGAAATAATGCGTTGGCAGAAATCTTTCATTTTTGCTAAAACAGCATTAACTTCCGGCATCACATCTTTGCCATCAACATAAACCGGTGTATTCGAACGGTTACGTAATGCGGTATGCAATACAGCACGATTTTCAGTGCGGTTAATTTTTTGCCCGCTAAACATCGCTTCTATCGCTGATGTTAATTGGCATTCATCGGCTAATTGGCGTAATAAACCTAAGGTTTTATCATTAACCGCATTTTTAGAGTAATCGACCAGAATTTGATTTGCAAAATTTAAAGAGTATTGATTAAAGCGGGAAGCATTTTCGGCAAATAATTGAGGAATGGTTAAATTTTCAGCTTTATGTTGTTCAAGTGCTTGCCAAGCAGCCGTTTGAGTTGGATTAATTTTTTGCATGATAAATTTCCTTTAAAGTATAAAAATAAAATTGACATAATTTTAATGAATTTTAAAAGAAATCAAAAGCAATTTAGATATTTAATAGAAACGGATGATGAAAATAAAATCGGAAGAAGGATGGCTGGGGTACTAGGATTCGAACCTAGGGATGCCGAGATCAAAACCCGGTGCCTTACCGCTTGGCGATACCCCAAAAGAAAAAAACTAACAATTGTTAGTTTATAATGATGAGTAAATTAGATGGCTGGGGTACTAGGATTCGAACCTAGGGATGCCGAGATCAAAACCCGGTGCCTTACCGCTTGGCGATACCCCAACACTAATTTTTTGTAAACTGATAAATGGTGCGGGACGAGGGACTTGAACCCACACACCTCTCGGCGCCAGAACCTAAATCTGGTGCGTCTACCAATTTCGCCAGTCCCGCAATATGGTGGCTACAGCGAGATTCGAACTTGCGACCCCAACATTATGAGTGTTGTGCTCTAACCAGCTGAGCTATGTAGCCATATCATTTGCGTTTACCATATCGGTTTACGGGGTGCATTATGCTGATTTTCCCTCTACTCGTCAAATACTTTTTTCAATTTTTTAAATAAAATTGTTTTTTTGCTTATGAATTCAACGTTTTGATATAAAAACAGCACAAATTTGCTTATTTCCTAATAGCTTACAAAATGCTATTTTGCTTTTTTCATTTCCGTTTGTAGTTGTACTAATACCGGTTCTACCTCGGGTAGTACGCTTTCCCACAATTTAAAAGACTCCGCCGCCTGCCCTACCAGCATTCCTAAACCATCTTGGTACTTCTCAACGCCTTGAGAACGAGCATAATTCAAAAATGGCGTACTCATATCAACAGCATACTGCATATCATATACACTGCTACCCACTAAAACCGATTGCGGCAATTCAACATACTTACCCTGTAAGCCTAGTGACGTTGCATTGATAATTAGATCGAACTTAGATTGAATAATCTCTTCCCAGCAAGCGGCTTGAATTTGCCCAAACTTTGCAAATTTTTCAGCTAATTCGACCGCTTTTTCGTGAGTTCGATTATAAATGGTAATCTGCTGATTAGCTTTTAATAATGGAAATAGCACGCCTTTAGTCGCCCCGCCGGCACCTAAAATGAGTACTCGTTGTTTTTCAGCTAACCAGCCTAAACGTGCTAAATCTGAACATAAACCTGCACCATCTGTATTTTCAGCATATAAACGCCCGTCATCTAATTTTTTCAACGTATTGCAAGCCTCTGCTAATAAACAACCTTCACTATGTAGATCCGCAAGTTTGAATGCGCGCTCTTTAAAAGGTGCGGTAATATTTGCACCTTTAGCGCCTTGCTGGAAAAACATTTGAATTTGTTGCTCAAAAGCCTGTTCATCGCCAAGTTTTGCTTCATATGAAATATTTTTTTGCGTTAATTCGCCAAATAGTTGATGAATACGAGGCGATTTACTTTGTGCAATTGGGTTTCCCCATACGGCATATTGGTTCATGTTATTTCCTTTTGCTAAAAAAATGAGCTTTTCAAATGAAAAGCTCATTTAAACGTATTACTTCGCAATACGCTTATATTTAATGCGATGTGGTTGCGTTGCCGCTTCGCCTAAGGTTTTCTTTTTCCACTCTTCGTAGTCTGAGAAGTTACCTTCGTAGAAAGTGACTTTACCTTCATCACCGTAATCTAAAATGTGGGTGGCGATACGGTCTAAGAACCAACGGTCGTGCGAGATAACCATTGCACAGCCAGGAAATTCTAAGATCGCATTTTCTAACGCGCGCAAGGTTTCAACGTCAAGGTCGTTGGTTGGTTCGTCTAATAATAAGACGTTTCCGCCCGCTTGTAACAATTTCGCAAGGTGTAAACGACCACGCTCACCGCCCGACAATTCGCCAACACGTTTTTGTTGATCTACGCCTTTGAAGTTAAAGCGTCCAACATAGGCACGGCTTGGGATTTCAAAGTTACCGATAGTTAAAATATCTTGTCCGTTTGACACTTCTTCCCACACGGTTTTTTTGTCGTCCATGGCATCACGGAACTGATCCACAGAAGCAAGTACCACCGTTTCGCCCATTACGATTGAACCGCTATCCGGTTGTTCTTGACCTGAAAGCATACGGAATAAGGTTGATTTACCGGCACCGTTCGCCCCGATGATCCCAACAATCGCCCCTTTCGGAATAGTGAAAGATAAATCGTCAATTAACGTGCGGTCGCCGTAAGATTTAGTTAGGTTACTCACTTCAATCACTTTATCACCTAAGCGTGGACCAGGTGGAATAAAGAGTTCGTTAGTTTCGTTACGTTTTTGATATTCGCCTGAGTTAAGCTCTTCAAAGCGTGCCATACGCGCCTTACTTTTCGCCTGACGACCTTTCGGATTTTGGCGTACCCATTCCAACTCTTTGGCAATGGATTTTTGGCGAGCATTTTCCGCCGCTTGCTCTTGTTCTAAACGTTTCTCTTTTTGCTCTAACCAAGAAGAGTAGTTACCTTCCCAAGGAATACCTTCACCACGGTCAAGCTCTAAGATCCAACCTGCTACGTTATCTAAGAAGTAACGGTCGTGGGTAATTGCCACCACAGTACCTTCATAGTCGTGTAAGAAACGCTCTAACCACGCCACAGACTCGGCATCTAAGTGGTTGGTCGGTTCGTCTAATAACAACATATCCGGTTTTTCGAGTAACAGACGGCAAAGTGCCACACGGCGGCGTTCGCCCCCTGAAAGATGTTCGATTTTAGCGTCCCAATCCGGTAAACGTAACGCATCTGCCGCACGCTCTAATTGGTTATCCAAATTGTGACCATCGTGAGCTTGAATAATTGCTTCTAATTGTGCTTGTTCAGCTGCAAGTTTATCAAAATCCGCATTTTCATCAGCATAAGCCGCATACACTTCATCTAAACGAGTGAGTGCATTTTTCACTTCTGAAACCGCTTCTTCAATGGCCTCACGCACGGTTTGCTGTGGATCTAATTTCGGCTCTTGCGGAAGATAACCGATTTTAATCCCTGGTTGTGGACGAGCCTCCCCTTCAAACTCTTTATCAACACCAGCCATAATACGTAACAAGGTGGATTTACCCGCACCATTTAAGCCTAGCACCCCGATTTTTGCCCCAGGAAAGAAGCTTAAAGAAATATCTTTTAAAATATGACGTTTCGGCGGGACAACTTTGCCTACTCGGTGCATTGTATAAACAAATTGTGTGGACATTTTTAATTCCTCAATAAAAAATCTTATCTATTTTACTTGAAAAGCGAAGGAAAATACAGAAAGCAAGCGGTAGGATTTCTCGCATTTTTTACTAAAATTAAGGCAAAAAAAATCCCTAAGCAAAAGGGCTTAGGGATAAGTATTAAAATAAAGTATAACTACTTTAACTTAACCAAGGAAATATCTATGAAAACATGCCTTATTACTAAATGGCGGTGAGAGGGGGATTCGAACCCCCGATACAGTTTCCCATATACACGCTTTCCAGGCGTGCTCCTTCAACCACTCGGACATCTCACCGAATCAATAAAAAGACAGCCAAAATATACCTTTTTTTGGCTTATTAAGCAAGGATTTTCTTCACGTTATAAAATAAATTATTTGACAAACTTAAGCGCCTACTCCCAAGCAATTTGTTGATTTAGGAACAACACCTTTTGCCTCTAACCATTCTTGTGAAGTATAGGTGTGTAATGCAAGAGCATGAACACCTTGCGCTAGCTCATCAGCTAAACATTGGTAAATAGCCTGATGACGGGCAACTCTTCTTTTTCCTTCAAAAACAGGAGAAACTATCGTTACTTTAAAATGCGATTCTGCCCCTCTGCCGGAACTATGCATATGGCTTTCATTTTCAATCTGTAAAAAAGAAGGATTAAAGATTTCTTTCAGTTTTTGTTCAATCGTTTGTTGAATAATCATTATTTATTTCCTAAAGAAAACAGCCCACGCATTGTGGGCTATTTATATTTATGCTTTTTTGCGTAATGCAACTTGACTTAATACCACTAATGAAAGCGAGAAAATAATCATAATCGTTGCAAGCGCATTCACTTCAGGGGTTACACCTGTTTTAACAAGAGAGAAGATTTTAAGCGGTAAAACCTCATAACTCGGGCTAGTCACAAAAGATGAAACAACAACGTCATCTAATGAAATCGTAAAGCTTAATAACCAACCTGAAATAATCGAAGGTAACGCTAACGGTAAAATAATTTTACGTAAAATCGTAACTTCACTTGCACCTAAATCTTTTGCTGCTTCAAGCATTTTGCCGTCAAAATCGCTTAAACGAGCTGAAATCGTAATCACGACATAAGGCAAACAGAACGTAATATGCGCAATCAATAGCGAAATGAAGCCTAATTGGATACCTAAAATCATAAATAGCACAAGCATAGAAACTGCCATTACGATATCCGGCGACATCATGACGATAAAGAGCAATCCACCAACCATTTGCTTACCACGGAATTTATAACGATATAATGCAATAGAAGTTAATGCCCCTAAAATCGTTGAAAATGTTGCCGCAAAGAAAGCAATAGTAATTGAATTCATTGTTGCTTGTACCAGCGTATCGTTATTAAATAAACGCTCATACCAGTCCCAACTAAAGCCTTTCCAGTTTAAACCATAGCGATCTGCATTAAATGAATTCACAACTAAAATAATAATTGGAATATAAAGATACGCAAACACCACAAACATAAAAAGGTTTCTAAACATCTTTTTCATTATTCAAGCTCCACCTTTTTATTTAAAAGTTTATTTGCACGGTAGTAAACATAAAGCATTAATGCCATTAAGAAGGTTAAAGCAATACTTACTGCCGAACCTAATGCAAATTGGTTGGTATTCAAGAATAAGCTCTTAATAATATTCCCCACTAATGGCGTTTTACCACCACCTAATAAGTCTGCAACGTAGAACATCCCCATTGCCGGTAACAATACCAATAAACAGCCTGAAACAATGCCTGGCATGGTAAGTGGAATGGTTACACGAATAAAGCGTTGGAAAGCATTTGCCCCTAAATCTTTTGCAGCTTCCAATAAACGTCCATCAATTTTCTCAATAGATGAATAAAGTGGCAGGATCATAAAAGGTAGCAAAATGTAAACTAAACCAATAATAATCGCTAACTCTGAGTTTAATAAACGTAATGGCTCATTGATGATCCCTAACCACAGTAGAGCCTCATTTAATAATCCTTTCACACCTAAGAAAATCTTAATGCCGTAGATACGAATTAGAGAGTTAGTCCAAAATGGCAACACCACAAGGAAAAGCAAAATAGGACGTACTTTTACCGGCATTTTTGCAATAATAAATGCAAACGGATAGCCTATAATTAAACAGAAAAAGGTTGCAATCCCCGCCATATACAACGAGTTCCATAATACTGTTGCATAAGTATCATTAAATAATGCTTTATATGCCTCTAAGCTAAAAGCAAAATCAACAAAGTACTGACTTTGGCGGTTTTCTGTTAAGAAACTGATGAGCAACACTAATAAATTCGGGACTAAAACGAAAAGTAATAGCCAACCGAAAATCGTTGCAACCGTTCCTTTTTGGAATTTATTACTCGTCATCGCTTAAGACAACCTCCCAGCCCTCGTGCCACGTTAATGCCACTTTTTGACCGACAGAATGGTCGATATGCGGATCATCTTCATTGAAGAATTCGCTTACTAAAACATTCATTCCGTTGTGATCTAATTTCACGCTTGATTCTAGCGTCATACCTTTATAGTTACGATCTGTGATATGACCGATAATCGCTTTTGAGCTTTCATCTTCATCAAGTTCTTCAATCACAATATCTTCCGGACGTAATAATACTTTCAGTTTTTGATTTGGCTTAACATCCATCTCTTCCACTTTAATATTACAAATACGCCCTTCAACATTCGCTTTCACATTTGTTGCATCAACACGCTCAATCGCCGTTGCATCAAATACGTTGATTTCACCAATGAATCGAGCAACGAAAAGGTTTTTCGGCTCTTCATAAATTTCACGTGGTGATCCGTCTTGAGCAATTTTACCTGCATTCATCACAATAATACGATCCGACATGGTTAATGCTTCTTCTTGATCGTGGGTAACGAAAATAAAGGTAATACCTAATTGACGTTGTAATGCTTTTAACTCGTTCTGCATTTCTTTACGTAATTTATAATCTAATGCAGAAAGTGATTCGTCTAATAACAATACTTTCGGTTTGTTTACTACCGCACGAGCAATCGCAATACGTTGTTGCTGACCACCGGAAAGTTGTGCTGGTTTTTGTTCCGCTCGATCTTCAAGACGAACCATACGTAACGCTTCCATGACACGTGGCTTAATTTGCTCATTTGGTACTTTTTGCATACGTAAGCCAAATGCCACGTTTTCAAAAATGGTCATATGCGGGAAAAGCGCATAACTTTGGAAAACGGTATTAACGGGACGTTGTTCAGCAGGAACGTTAGATACATCTTGACCATCAAGAATAATCGACCCCTCTGTCAATTCCTCAAAACCTGCAATTAAACGTAATGCGGTTGTTTTACCACAACCCGAAGGCCCTAAAATTGTTAAAAATTCACCATCGTTAATGGTTAAATTCAAATCTTTAAGAATCGTTTTGCTACCATAGCTCTTAGTAACATTGCGAAGTTCGATGATCGGTTTTCTGTCTAACTTTTCCATCTACTGTCGTTTTCCCCTATCAAAATACGTTGAGAAAAATTCATTGCAAGCCAATTTGGCTTACAATACAAACATAATAAAAATCAATGAGCTATGATATAGCGAATGACTAGATATTGAAAGCAAAAAATG